>NZ_LWUA01000075.1 GCF_005222955.1 Blastococcus sp. CCUG 61487
TGACGTCGGCCGCGGGGGAGGCGGCGGCGGCCGGCTCGCCCCACATGGGGGCGGGTGCGGCGGCCGGGACCTCGCCCCACAGCTGGACGGAGCCGGCCGGGTCCGCCGCGGTGGCCACCGGGGTGGCCTCGGCGACGGCCGGTGCGGGCTGGGCGGTGGGTGCTGCCGGGAAGAGCTCGACGCTCGGCTCGACGGCCGGGACGTCGGCGGCGGTGACCGGCTCGGGGTCGGCTCCGACCGCGAGCTCGACCTCGACCTCGGCCTCGACTTCGGCCTCGATCTGCGCGTGGACCTCGGCCGCCACCTCCGTGGGCTCGTCGATCTCCGGCTCGGCGGGCTCGGCCACGCAGGTCTGCGGCGAGTCACCGGCGACGACCTTGCGCAGGATGCCGGCCAGGGCCTCGTCGGAGTGCCCCTCGGCCAGCGCGGCGCGCAGCACCTCGGCGATCGCCTCCTCGCGCGAGGCCGCCCCCTCGGTGACCACGGGCGGCTCGACGGAGACCAGCGGCAGCTCGTCCGAGGCCGCCTGCTCGGCCTCCTCGGACGTCCCGCCCAGGAACGACGTCGGGTCGGCGATCGAGGAATCGGCGAAGGAGGACCCGGTGGCGAAGGAGGACCCGGTGGCGAACGACGTCCCCGCCGTCCACTCGTCCAGGTCCGTCCGCTCGTCGGCCGTCGTGGAGGGCGGCGCGATGACCTGGTCTCCCACCGTTTCCTCCTCCTGGGCGGCCGTGGACGGCCACACGTCTGCTCGGTCGGTCGTGTGCTGCTCGGGCTGCCCGGTGCCGAGCGCTGCCCGCACCGCGTGCTGGACCTCCCGGTCACCGGCCACCATCCGCGCGAGCGCGGCGGTGAAGGGCGACGGGCTCGCCGCGGCGGTGGCCGGGGCGTCGGTGAGGCCGCCGGTGTCGCCGACGTCGTCGCCGTCGTCGAGGAGTGGAGCGCTCTCCCGGGTGGCGCGCGGGAAGCTGGCCCGTGCCACGGGGGTACGCGCGGCAGTGGACGGCAGCGCCGAGCCGAGCAGACCGGCCAGCTCCTCGACCCTCGCGTCGTCCTCGGTGGGTGCGGCGGTGCGCGTCCTCTCCCGCGGGACCGGACCGACCGGAGCGGCGGACCGGGCCGCCTCGGCGGCCCACGCGGCGGCGCCGTTCCGGCGCGGTGCCGTGCGGGCGCGAGCGGGTGCGGCCGAGGCGAGCGGTGAGCCGTAGGCGGTGAGCGAACCGGTGTCCGGGTCCTCGGTCAGCGCACCGGCCGGGCGCGCCGGACCGGGCGCCGGCAGCACGGGGACGCCGATCGGGTCGGGT
Source organism: Blastococcus sp. CCUG 61487 (assembly GCF_005222955.1). GTDB lineage: Bacteria > Actinomycetota > Actinomycetes > Mycobacteriales > Geodermatophilaceae > Blastococcus. The sequence continues at coordinate 1,305 of NZ_LWUA01000075.1, forward strand.
GCGACCTCGGCGACGTAGCGCTCGGTCGCGAAGAACCCGAGCACGCCGCCGGAACGGACGCGGCGCACCCCGACGACACGGGCGGCCGGCCCGAACTGCTCGCGCGCGGCCGCGATCGCGTCGTCGCGGGTGGCAGCCTCAACGGATCGCAACGGCACCGCTCACCACTCCCAGCGATTCGATCTGCGCGGTCCGGGAGACCTCGGCGTAGGAGATCACCGGAAGTCGGGGGAGGACCTGGCGCATCAGCCGGGACAGGGCCGCCCGGACCTGCGGCGAGCAGACCAGGACCGGGGACAGGCCCTGGCGCTCGGCCTCCTCGAGCAGGCCGCTGCAGCCCACGACCAGCGCGTCGACGGCGCCGGCGTCCAGGGCCAGGACCGCCCCGCCCTCGCTCGGCCGGATGGACTCGAGGAGTCGCTGCTCGAAGCCGGGGTCGAGGGTGAGGACGTGCAACCGCTCGTCGGGCGTCACGTACGGGTGGCTGATCGCCGAGCCGAGTGCCGCGCGCGCGGCTTCGACGAGGCCGTCCAGCTCCGTCGATTGCTTCGCACGCACAGAGAGTGCCTCGAAGATGCGCACCAGGTCCCGGATCGACACACCCTCTTCGAGCAACGCGTGCAACACGCGTTGCACCTCCCCCAGGGTGAGCAGCGCGGGGGTCAATTCCTCCACGACGACGGGGTGCGACCGGCGGACCATCTCGACCAGCAGGCGCACGTCCTCGCGCCCGAGCAGGTCCGCGGCGTTCTGCCGCACGACCTCGGCCAGGTGCGTGGTGATCACCGAGGAGCGGTCGACGACCGTCGCCCCGGCCATCTCAGCGGCGCGCTGGAGCTCGGCGGGGACCCACTTCGCGGCCAGCCCGAAGACCGGCTCGCGGGTGGGCTTGCCGGGCAGGCCGTCGAGGTTGTCGCCGATGGCGAGCACGGTGCCGGCGGGGGAGATGCCCTTGGCCGCGGGGACGCCGTTGAGCCAGATGACGTACTGCGAGCCCGGGAGGTCGAGGTTGTCCCGGGTGCGCACCAGCGGGATGACCAGGCCGGTCTCCATCGCGACCTTCCGGCGCAGCGCCTTGACCCGGTCCAGCAGGTCGCCGCCGCGGGAGGTATCGACGAGCTCGACCAGGTCGTAGGCGACCTCGAGCTCGAGCGGGTCGACGCGCATCTTCTCGACGATCGCCTCGTGGGAGTCCGGGGCCGGCCCGTCCGCGGCTGCGGCCGCTGCAGCGGCGGCCGCCTCGTCGATCTCGGGCTCGTCGGTGAGCCGGGTGGCGAGGAACAGGAAGAGTGCTCCGACGAGGAGGAACGGCAGCTTCGGCAGGCCCGGGATCAGGCACAGCGCCAGCGCGGCCCCTCCGGCGATGCGCACCGGCTGGCGGAACCGGCCGAGCTGGGCGATCAGGTCGCTGCCCATGTCGCCCTCGGTCGCCGACCGGGTGACGATGATGCCTGTCGCCGTGGACATCAGCAGGGCCGGGATCATCGAGACCAGGCCGTCGCCGACGCTCAGCAGCGAGTAGGTCGAGACCGCCTCGCCGGGCGCCATGCCGCGCTGCACCATGCCGATGGCGAAGCCGCCGATGAGGTTGACCAGCGTGATGACGATGCCGGCGATCGCGTCGCCCTTGACGAACTTCGAGGCACCGTCCATCGAGCCGTAGAAGTCGGCCTCGGCGGTGACCTCGTGGCGTCGCCGGCGGGCCTCCGCCTCGTCGATCAGGCCGGCGTTGAGATCGGCGTCGATCGCCATCTGCTTGCCGGGCATGGCGTCGAGGGTGAAGCGCGCGCCGACCTCCGCGACGCGGCCCGCACCATTGGTGATCACGACGAACTGCACGACGGTCAGGATCAGGAAGATGACCAGACCGACGACCAGCGAGCCGGCGATCACGATGTGCCCGAAGGCCTCGATGACCTTGCCGGCGTAGCCATCGGTGAGCACGAGCCGGGTGGACGAGACGTTGAGCGCCAGCCGGAACAGCGTCGCGATGAGCAGCAGCGAGGGAAACACCGCGAAGTCCAGCGGCTTCTTGATCTGCATCGCCACGAGCAGGACGAGCAGCGAGACGGCCAGGTTCAGCCCGATGAGCATGTCCATCGCGGGGGCCGGCAGCGGCACCACGAGCATGAGCACGATGGCGACGACGCCGATGGGCACCGCCGCCTTGCCGATGCCCTTCACCCGCGCACCACCGGGGGCGCGGACGGCGGACGGGTGCTCACGTCTCCATACATCGGCAGCCCCGGCACGGCACGGTACCGCGCGGCGCCGCCGTCCGCTGCGCCGCCGTCCGCCGCGCCGCCGTCCTCCCTCACCGTTCGGCGTCCCCCCTCACCGTCGACCACGAGGGAGGACGCTGAACGGTCAGGTCAGCTGATCATCACGGCAAGGCGGGGGTGGGTTGGCGGCGGCGGCCGGCCTTGGGCAGGTCGGTGGTGTCCGGCGCCTCGAAGCCCGGCCGGTGCAGGCCGCCGCGCACCCCCCGCGCCCCCAGGTGCATGACGAACGCGAGCACCCGTGCCACCGCCGTGAACAGCTGCGGCGGCACCTCCTGGCCGAGCTCGCAGGAGGCGTGCAGGGCGCGGGCCAGCGGGATGTCCTGCACCATCGGGACCCGCGCGTCGGCGGCGATCTCGCGGAGCTTCGCGGCCACCTCTCCGGCGCCCTTGGCGACCACCCGCGGGGCACCCTTCGCCGCCTCGTACTTCAGCGCCACGGCGACGTGGGTCGGGTTGACCAGGAGGACGTCGGCCTCCGTGACCTCGGCCATCATCCGGTTGCGCGACATCGCCAGCGCGACCCCGCGGCGGTGGGCCTTCATGAAGGGGTCGCCCTCGGCGTGCTTGTGCTCCTGCTTGATCTCGTACTGGCTCATCTTGAGCTGCTTCATCATCTTCTTGCGCACGACGAGGTAGTCGGCGACGGCGATGACCAGGCCGGTGACCGCGACGACGCGGAACATCAGGATCGCGGAGTCGACGAAGGTGCCGACGATCGCCGACAGCGACAGCGCACCGGCGGAGGAGACCAGCATCTGCGCCTTGTCGCTGGTCGAGATCACGACCACCACGAGGGCGGCCGTCTTGATCAGCGCCTTGCTCACCTCCCACAGGCCCTGGGTGCCGAACATCCGCTTGAAGCCCGTGAGCGGGTTGAACTTCTTGAGCTTCGGCTTCATGGGCTTGCCGGACACCACGACGCCGCCCTGCGACGCCGAGGAGACGGCTCCGACGAGCATGAGCCCGAGGGCGAGCGGCAGCACCGTCCACAGGAAGGCGCTCAGCGCCTGGCCCAGCAGCGCCGTCACCGCTCCGAGCTCCGGCTGGTCGGCGACCGACCGGATCTGCACGAACAGCTGCTGGGCCTCGTCGTACCCGTTCGACACGATGATCGGCAGCAGGGCACTGGCCACCGCGATGCCGGCCCAGGTGCCGAGCTCCTGGGTCCGCGCGATGCCCGACCCGTCCTTGCGCGCCTTCCTCAGGCGCTGGGGAGTCGGCTTCTCGGTCTTCTCACCGCCGGGACCGTCCTTAGCCATCGCAGACCGCCACGGCTCAGCCGCTCCGGAGGGAGGTCATGGCCTGGACCCCGTGCTCGAGCAGGGCGTCGAGCGCGGGCGGGAGCAGCGGGAACGTCAGCCCCAGCATGGCCAGGGTGAGCATGATCTTCACCGGGAAGCCGATGGCGAAGATGTTCAGCGCGGGCGCCGCGCGGCTGAGCAGCGCGAGCGCGACGTCGGCCAGCAGCAGCACCGCGACCATCGGGCCGGCGATCTGCAGGGCGGCCAGGAACATCATGGAGAAGGCCTTGATCAGGACGGCGCCGAGCTGGTCGACCGGGACGTCGACGCCGACCGGCAGCCCCTCGTAGGAGGTGGCGAACCCCTTGACCATCAGCAGGTGCCCGCCGCTGGTGAACAGCAGCGTGCTGGCCAGCAGGTAGTGCAGCCGGCCGATCGAGGAGTTCTGCGTCATCGACAGCGGGTCGAACGCCGGCTGGAGGGCGAAGCCGCCGGTCAGGTCGATGAGGTCACCGGCCATCTGTACCGCGGTGAACAGCACCTGCACGATGAAGCCCAGAGCCGCTCCGATGGCCACCTCGGTGACCGCGGCGACGACGATGAACCCGGCGGTCGGTTCGGGTAGCGACGGTGCGATCTGGGTCGACAGGAGGACCGACAGTGCCATCGCCAGCGCGCCCTTGACCGGTGCCGGGATGGTCCGCGAGTTGAACGGCGGAGCCAGCAGCACGAACCCCGCGGCTCGGGCGGTACCGAGCAGCAGCGCGACCAGGGTGACGGCGGGGACCGACAGGTCCATGGCTCAGGTCCGGTCGAGCAGTCGTGGCAGCTGGTCGAACAGGTGGTGGGTGAAGTCCGCCAGCGAGGAGAGGACCCAGTTGCCCGTGATCAGCAGGGCGATCGCGACGGCGATCATCTTGGGCACGAAGGACAGGGTCGCTTCCTGGATCTGGGTGGCCGCCTGGAACAGCGAGATCAGGAAGCCCACGGCCAGGGCGGTGAGCAGGATGGGGGCGGCCACCTTGGCCGCGACCACCATGGTCTGCAGCGCGATCTGGGTGACGTCGGCGTCGCTCATGGGCTACCCACCCCCGTAGGAGCCGACGAGCGCCGTGGTGATCAGCGTCCAGCCGTCGACCACGACGAACAGCAGGAGCTTGAACGGCAGCGACACGATCGTGGGCGGCACCATCATCATGCCCATCGACATGAGCGAGGCGCTGACGAGCATGTCGAGCACCAGGAACGGGATGAAGATGACCAGCCCGATGATGAAGGCGCTCTTCAGCTCGGAGAGCACGAAGGCCGGGATCAGCGTGGTCATGCTGACCGCGGCCGCGTCGGCGGGCGCCTCCTCGCCGGAGAGCCCGACCATCAGCTTCAGCTCGTCCTCGCGGGTGTTGCTCAGCAGGAACTCGCGCAGCGGGACGACGCCGGCGTCGTAGGCCTGCGAGACCGACAGCGCGCCGTCCATGTAGGGCTGCACCGCGACCTCGTTGATGTCGCCGAACACCGGCCCCATGACGAACAGCGTCAGGAACAGCGCCAGCCCGGTGAGGACCTGGTTGGGGGGCGAGGTGGGCAGCCCGAGCGCGTTCCGGGTGATGCCGAGGACGACGATGATCTTGGTGAACGAGGTCGCGAGCAGCAGCACCGACGGCGCCACCGACAGGACCGTGATCGCGAGGATCAGGGTGATCGACGTGCTGGGCGAGCCGCCGCCGATGGAGATGTCGACGCCGCCGCCGCCGTCCACGGCACCCGGCACCACCGGCGCGGTCGGGTCGGTGGGAGCGGTCGGGGCGGTGGGCACCGCGGCGGCCGGGCCGGCGGCCACCACCGCGACCAGGCCGGCCAGCAGGGTGAGCAGGAGGACGACGGTCGCGCGCCACCGGAACGCCGGTGCCGGCGACCTCCGCTGGAGCGGGGCGGTCATGGCCGGCGGACCGTCCGCTCGCGCAGCTCGTGGACGAGGTTCCCCCAGCCCTCGCGGTCGAGGACCGACCCGGCCAGCGCGCCGGAGGAGGCCCGGGCCACGTGGCGGGGCTCGTGGTGGCCCTCGTAGCCGGCGTACCCGTCGTAGCCGGCGTACCCGTCGGGCTCGACCTGGTCGTCGTAGTCGTCGTAGAGATCCTCGTCGTCGGCCTCGAGGTGGGCCGGTGCGAGCGCCCGCGCCGTCGGGTCGATGCTCTCGGCGTCCATCTCCGCGAGCAGGGTGACCTGCTCCTCGGTCGCGCCGACGACCAGGACGACGTCGGCGATGCGGACGACGTTCACCGTGCTGGTCCGGCCCAGGCGCTGCCGGCTGACGATCTCGATGAGGTCGTTCCCGCGGCCCAGGCCCCGCTTCTTCGCCAGCCGCGCGGCGAACAGCAGCACGCCGGCGACGAACGCCAGCGAGAGGACCAGCCGGATGACCATCCAGGTCATGCGCTCGCCCCGAGCTCCGCGGCGTCGGAGACGATCTCGCTGATGCGCAGGCCGAAGTCCTCGTCGACGACGACCACCTCGCCGCGCGCGATCAGGGTGCCGTTGACCAGCAGGTCGGCCGGCGCGCTGGCGGCCCGGTCGAGCTCGACGACCTCGCCGGGGTGCAGCGAGAGCAGCTCCTGCACCGTCATCCGGGTGCGGCCGATCTCGACGGTGACCTCCATGGCCACGTGACGGAGCAGGTCGAGGCTCCCGGTCTGGCTGGGCGCTGCGGTGGGCAGGGTCACCTGCAGCGCGAAGGTCGCCTGGTGCTCGCCGTCGGCCATCAGCGGGACGGCCACGAACATGCCCTTGTCGCGCAGCCCGTCGAGGGCGGCGACCGGCTCCTCCACCCGCTCGGAGGCCACGCGCACCCGGCCGAGCGTGGCGGCGGCGGCCTCGAGCGCGGGGCGCAGCGCGGCGGCGACGTCCATCTTGCCGACGGGGGAGTTGTTCAGGGCCTCGACGACGTCGGCGGAGAGCACGAGGACGACGTCCCCGCTGACCTCGCCCGACAGCCGCGCGGTGACCGCCGAGGCGGCGGTGGCCGGGAGCGGGACGGTGTCGGGGTCGCTGACCGGCGTGCCGGCCACCATCGGGATCGCGGCGGGGACGAGGCCGGCCGCGGCGTGCGCCGCGGCGGCCACCACGGCGGTCACCGTCTGCGAGTCCTGGGAGCTGTCTGCGGTGCGGGCGGCGGTCATGCGGAGTCCTTCACGGCGGCGTGCGGGGTGGGGACGACGGTGGCGGCCAGCCGGCGTCGGTGGTTGCTGGCGATCGCGTAGGCGAAGGTGACGTCGTTGGTCGTCACCTCCAGCGGGCTGTCCGGCGGGTGGCGCAGCAGGAGGATGTCGCCGACGGCCAGCGAGAGCAGGTCGGCCGAGGAGACGGTGAGCGGGGCGAAGCGGACGCTGACGTCGACCGGGACCAGGTTGAGCCGGGCGGCGAGCGCCTCGGCCGCCTTCTTGCGCTTGCGCAGCGCCGACTCCGACAGCTGCGGGGACGCGGCGTTGTTGAGCGCCTGGGCGAACGAGGAGAACGGCAGGACCAGGGTGGCCTCGCCCTCGCGGCTGCCCACGGCCATCGAGAAGGTCGCCACCATGACGGTGTCGGAGCCCGCGGCGGCCTGGGCCAGCTGGGGGTTGTACTCGAAGCCGGCGAGCGCGGGCTGCAGCTCGGTGACGGTGCCGAACGCGGTGGCGAACTCGTCGAGCAGCCGGTCCAGCAGATGGGTGGTGATGGTGGTCTCCATCGCCGTCATCGGCCGGTTCGGCTGTGCCGCGGCGCCGGAGCCGCCGAGGAGGTGGTCGACGATCGCCATGGCGATGTCCAGCGGGTAGGCCAGCAGGCCCTTGCCGGCCAGCGGCTCCAGGGTGAACGTCGAGATGAACACCGGGTTGGGCAGCGTCTGGACGTAGTCGTCGTAGGAGAACTGCTCGATGCCGGCCAGCTCGAGCCGCGCGCCCGCGCGGAGGAACGTCGTCAGGATCGTCGTCGCCTGGCGGGCGAAGGCCTCCTGGGCGATCTGCAGCACCCGCACGTGCTCGCGGGAGAGCTTCGTCGGGCGACGGAAGTCGTAGGTGCGGGGCTCCCCCCGGCGGCTGCGGCCGCTGACCGGTGAGCCCGCCGGAGCCTGCGGGCCCGTCCCACGGGGGGCCGGGCCGGTCTCGGGGGTGGTCACCCCCCACTCATCGGCGGGGACGACCGGCACCCTGACCGGCCATCGGCGCCCCGTCGATCAGGCGGGAGAGCTGTGACGGGTGAGGGGGGAGTGCCTCCGGCGTGACCGGGCCGGGACGTCCGGCAGGCCCCCGGAGGGGCCGGCCGGTGACGGGCTCACTGGGTGACGTACTCCGTGTAGTAGATGCCCATGACCATCTGGACGCCGTCCTCGGTGTACTTCTCGATGATCTTCTGCTCGAGCGCCTCCTTGAGCGCGTCCCGGGCGTTGATCACGTCGGCCGGGTTGGCCTGCGAGAACGTGGAGATGATCGCGTCGTAGGCCTTGGCGCCGTCGACCCCGCCGCCGCCGTGGCCACCGCCCGCGGCCGCCGCCGTGTAGTCCAGCGTGATGCCGATCTTGAGGTAGCCGCCCCCGGCGAGGTTGACCGCGATGGGCTCCAGGGCGGTGTAGCCGCCGTGCTCGGGCGCCGCGGCCTCGGCGCTGTCCCCGGCGAACAGGAAGAAGTAGGCCGCACCGGCGACGACCAGCAGGACCGCGCCGATGACGAGCATCTTCATCGTGCTCTTGGGAGGAGCTTCCTCCTCGGTCTCGGTCTTCTTGTCGGTGCTCATGGCGTTGCCTCCTGGAGTGCGGCGTCGATACCCGGCAGCAGGGCGTTGGCCTCTGCCGAGGCGGTGGAGAGGACGACGACGTCGACGCGCCGGTTGACACTGATCGCCGTGGGGTCGGACTCGGGCACGAGGGGCTGGGTGGAGGAGTAGCCGGACGCCGACATGCGTCCCTCGGGGACGCCGTCGCCGGCCAGGTACCGCAGCACCGTGCTGGCCCGCCAGCCCGACAGCTCCCAGTTCGAGGGCCAGTTCCCGCCGCGGGTGACGGGCAGGTGGTTGGCGTGCCCCTCCACCCGGAGGACGTTGGGCAGCTCGACGAGAGTGGGTGCGACCGCGGTCAGGATCGCCCGGCCCTCGGGGCGCAGCACGGCCTCCTCGGCGTCGAAGAGGACGGCGTCGGCGACGATGTGCACCACCAGGCCCCGCTCGTCGATCTCGAAGCGGGCGGCATCGGGATAGCCGGCCGCGGTGAGCGCTGCCTGGAGCGCCGCCTTCGCGGCGGCGAGCTCGTCGTAGGCGGACCGCGCCTCGGCGGCGACCCGCTGGGCCCGCTCGGCGGCCGCGGCGGCGGCCGCGGCGTCCACCTGTGCCGTGGAGACGGTGGGGTCGGGCGGGATCGCCGAGCCGATGTCGATCGCGCCGGGCAGCCCGTCGAGCACCGCACCGTCGGGGGTGGCGCTGGTCATGACCGAGACGGGGGTGCCGAAGGCCTCCGACATGCCCTTGGCCAGGGCGGCGAACTTCTGCTCGTCCACCTTGCTCATGGCGAACAGCACCACGAACAGCACGAACAGCAGCGTCATCATGTCGAAGCCCGACACCAGCCACCGCTCGTGGTTCTCGTGCTCCTCGTGCTCCTCGTGCTTCTTGCCGCGGCGGCCGCGCGCGGCACTCATGCGGCTTCCTTGCTGAGCTCGCTCGGCGGGATGAGCGCGTTGAGCTTCTGGCGGACCGCGCGCGGGCTGGTGCCGGCCTGGATCTCGGCGATCCCCTCGACCAGCAGCTCCATCTGCGCGGCCTGGAGCTCGCTGACCCGCAGGATCTTGGCGCCCATGGGGAGGAACCAGAAGTTGGCCGCCATGACGCCCCACAGCGTGGCGATGAACGCGGCGGACACCATCGGGCCGAGCGTCTCCGGGCTGTCCAGGTTCCCCATGACGTTCATCAGGCCGACGATGCAGCCCAGGATGCCGATGGTCGGCGCGTAGCCACCCATCGCGTTCATGAACTTGGCGGCGACCTTGTCCTCGGACTTCTTGGCGGCGATCTCGCTCTCGAGGACGGTGCGCAGCTCCTCGGGGTCGGTGCCGTCGATGCCCATCTGCAGCCCGCGCTTGAGGAACGGGTCCTCGATCGCCTTGACCTGGGCCTCGAGGGCCAGCAGGCCCTCCTTGCGGGCCTTCTCGGCGAGGCTCACCAGCGTCTGGATCTGCTGGGTCGGCGGCGGCACCTTGGCCGGCAGCACGGCCATCTTGAACCAGGCCGGCATCTTCTTGAGGTCGGCCATCGTCTGGCTGGCCATGGCCGCGCCGAAGGTCGCCACGATCACGAGGACGATCGCCGGCAGGAAGATCAGGGCCGAGGGGGCGACGCCCTCGAGCGTCATGAAGACGAACAGGGCGACGATGGAGATGCCGAAGCCGATCAGGGTGACCGGATCCATCGGGTCAGCGCTCCTCGGTGCCCGGGAAGGGCACGACGGAGGAGATCTCGGCCAGCTCGGGCCGCCCGGGGCGGTACTCGCCGCGGTCCATCTCGTAGCTGGTGGCGAGGATGGAGGCGCGGTACTCGCGGATCGCCTGCAGCACCTCGTCGACGCTCTCGGTCACGATGTACTTGGTGCTGTCCACCAGGAAGACCACTGTGTCGGGGTGTCCCTCGACCCGTTCGATCAGGTCGGGGTTGAGCGCGAACTGCTCCCCGTTCAGGCGCGTCACACGGATCACGGGTGGGTCCTCTTGCTCGGTGGGGTGGGTTCGGTCGGGGCGGCGAATCGTCACTGTCACCATCGGCTCCGCGGGTTCTGTCCTTGAGCCGAGCCGCCGCCGGTCCGGTCACCCGGATGAGTGACCGGACCGGCCGGTGACCTGCTGGAACGGCCTCTCGACAAGGGGCGAGAGGCCCGTCATCAGCGCTTGAGGTTGACCAGGTCCTGCAGGAGCTCGTCGGACGCCGTGATCACGCGGCTGTTCGCCTGGAAACCGCGCTGGGCGACGATCAGGCTGGTGAACTCCTCGGAGAGGTCGACGTTGGACATCTCCAGGGCGCCGGAGGAGAGGATGCCGCGGCCACCCGTGCCGGCGACCCCGATGACCGGCTCGCCGGAGTTCTCGCCCACCCGGAAGGAGGAGTTGCCCGCCTTCTCCAGGCCGCTGGGGTTGTTGAAGGCGCCCATCGCCAGCTGGCCCAGGTTCTGCCGCAGCCCGTTGGAGTAGGTGCCGATGATCGTGCCGTCGTTGGTCAGCTCGAAGCCCTGGAGCGAGCCCATGGCGTAGCCGTCGACGTCGCTGGGCACCACCTCGCTCTTGCCGCCGAACTGGCTGATCTGCGACAGGTCGATCTCGACCGGCCCCGGCCAGCTGGCCATGGCCGGGTCGAAGCTGACCGGCCCGGTCGGTGCGGTCATGGTGCCGTCGGTGTCGAAGGTGATGACGCCGGTGAACGGGTTGCCGTTCTCGTCCAGCAGGGCGAGGGTCGGCATCGGCGTCGACGGGTCGTTGTCGTCGTCGCCGTTGGTGACCGTCAGCTGCCAGGTGTTGTCGGCGGTCTTGACGAACGTGTACGCCACCTCCTGGCGGACACCCATCTGGTCGAACATCTTCACCGGGGTCTGCACGAAGTCGCCGACGGCGGCGTCGGTGTTCAGGTTGCCGGCGAGGACGGACGCACCCGTGGCGGTGGGCCGCACCTGGGCGCCGTAGGGAACGGTCAGGTCGGTGATCGGGCCGTTGGGGTTGACCACGCCGGTGAGCGGGTCGGCCAGCCAGCCCTGCAGGATGCTGCCGTCCGGCGTCACCAGCCGGCCGCCGGCGTCGAAGTCGAACGAGCCGGCCCGGGTGTAGAGCTGCTCGCCACCGGGACCGCGGACCACGAAGAACCCGTCGCCCTCGATCATGAAGTCGGTCGAGCGGCCGGTGGACTGGGCGGCGCCGTTGGTCCAGTTGGTGGTGATCGCAGCGAGCTTCACGCCGAGGCCCACCTGGGCGGGGTTCGTGCCGCCACGGTCGGCGGCGGGGGCGCCGCCGGCACGGACGACCTGGGAGAGCGTGTCCTGGAAGACCGTGGAGCTGCTCTTGAAGCCGACGGTGTTGACGTTGGCGATGTTGTTGCCGGTGACGTCCATCTTGGTCTGGTGCGCCTTGAGGCCGGAGATGGCCGAGAACATGGAGCGGAGCATGCGGAGGATCTCCTCGCGTTGTCGGGGGGAAGGGTGGGTCAGGACGCCGCGGAGGAGCTCGTCCCTGAGCTCGGCGTGGGGAGGGAGACAGCGGTGATGCGCCCGACCTGCACGTCCTTGCCGTCGACGACGGCGACGGCTTCGGACCTGCCGGTGGCGAGGCGGACGGAGGAGACGACGCCGGTGACCGACGCGCCGGTGGTGTCGGTGTAGGTGACCTGGCGGCCGACCATCGCCCCGGCGGTCGCGTGCTCCTGGAGGATGAGCGAGGTCGCGGCGAACTTGGCCATCTCCTCGAGCTTCTCCACCTGGGCGAAGGTCGCGGTCTGGGCCATCATCTGGTTGGTGTCGGCCGGATTGGCCGGGTCCTGGTACCGCATCTGGGCCACGAGGAGCTTGAGGAACGTGTCCTTGTTCATCTGATCCTTGCGCTCGACCTGCTGGGTGGCCGAGTACGTGGCGGCCGGGGCCGCGGATCCGCTGACTGCGTCAGGCATGGGTGCGCTCTCCTTCTCAGACGCGGACGTCCACGCCCGAGGACGTGGCTCGGGTGGTGGGGACGGTCCCGCCGTCACCGGTATCGGCAGCGCGCAGCCAGGGTCGTGACCGTCCGTCGCCCTGCTCCTGCTGCCCGGGGCGCTGGTCGGAACCCTGCTGGGCCTGCTGCTCGGCGCCGTGCCGGGCCAGCCACGAGCCGCCGGTATCCCGGTCCACCGTCAGCTTCGAGGTGGTCAGGCCCGCGGCCTCGAGGTCGCGGCGCAGGTCGGGCAGCGCGTCGAGCAGCGCGGCCCGCCCGTGCTCGTTCGCCCCCCGCAGGAGGAGGTCGACGGTGCCCTTGCTGACCGTCACCGAGACCTCCACCGGGCCGAGGCTCTCGGGGGTGAGCACGAGCGTCATCGTGTGCGAGCCGTCCGGAGCTCCTCTGAGGACGGCGACCTGCTGGGCCACCTGACCGGCGACCGGCAGCGTGGCCGCGGTGCCGGTGGCGGCGCCCTGGGCTGCGCCGGTCGTGGTCGCGGCGACGGGCGGGGCAGCCGCGGCGGCGGTGGCGACGGTGGGCTCGCCGCCGTCGGCCGCAGGAGCAGGTGCCGGGGAGGGGGTGCCGGTGCCGGCGTCCCGGCCGCGCTGCCCGCGCCGGCGACGTCGCACCGGCGGCTCCGGTCGCTCCGGTCGCTCCGGTGGCTGCGGTGGCCGGTGCGGTCCCCGGCGTCGGCTCGCTGGTCGACGCGGAGGGGCGGTGGCCGGCTGGGGGACCGCCGCGGTCA
>NZ_LWUA01000076.1 GCF_005222955.1 Blastococcus sp. CCUG 61487
CCCACCACCGGCTCAAGACCTTCGCCCCAGGCTGGCGCTTCGTGATGCACCCCGACGGCACCCTCACCGTCACCACCCCGTCCGGCATCACGCGGAGCACCCGGCCGCCAGGCCTGGAGCAGCGCCCGCTGCCACCACCGCCGGCGCCACCTGTCGACGACGGTCCGCCACCTTTCTGAGCCGGTTCGACCGACCCGTGGAGCGAACGCGGGAGGTGTGACGAACACCTCCTCGGAGGGCGAGTGTCATCTTGCTCACGCTCCGGCCTAGACTCGGAACCGAGGCGCCTTGTGAACCTTTTCACAAGGTCCGCGACCGGAGGGGAGGTTCTGCCGTGCCTGTGCCGAGTGCCAGCGCAGTGCAGTCCCCGACCGACCGGTCGGCCGATGTGGTCGTCGTCGGTGGGGGCCCGGCCGGGTCCTCGGCGGCATGGTGGCTGCGGCAGGCCGGGCGCGACGTCGTCGTCCTGGAGAAGGCCGACTTCCCCCGCGAGAAGGTCTGCGGGGACGGCCTGACGCCCCGCGGGGTCAAGGCGCTCGCGGACATGGGCGTGGACACCGACGGCTGGATCCGGCACAAGGGTCTGCGGGTGCACGGCGGCGGCCGGGTGGTCGAGGTCGACTGGCCGCGGTTGCAGCACTGGCCCGACCACTCACTGGTCCTCCGGCGCAGCGAGCTCGACTCCCGCCTGGCCGCGCACGCCGAGGCCGCCGGCGCCCGCGTGCACACCGGGGTCACCGTCACCGAGCCGCTGCTCGACGAGGCGGGCCGCGTCGCCGGCGTGCGCGCGGAGGCCGGGCCCGACCGCGAGCCGCAGCAGTGGCGGGCGCCGCTGGTCGTCTCGGCCGAGGGCCTGTCCGGCCGGCTGGCGAAGTCGCTGGGCCTGGTCCGGCGCGAGGACCGTCCGCTCGGCGTCGCCGTCCGCCGCTACGTGCGGTCGCGCCGCGCGGCAGACGACTACCTCGACATCTCCTTCGACCTCACGCCGTCCGGGCCGTCCCGCGACTCGATGCCCGGGTACGGCTGGATCTTCGGCATGGGCGACGGCACGGCGAACGTCGGCTTCGGCCTGCTCGACACCCGGCGCGGCACCGGTGCCGACCACCGTGCCGTCCTGCGCGCCTGGCTGGACACCTTCCCGGCCGACGACGGACTGGGCGAGGACACCGCGGTCACCCCGCTCCGTGGCGCCGGCCTGCCGATGGCCCTGAACCGCGGCCCCGCCTACACCCGTGGGCTGCTGCTGGCCGGTGACGCCGCCGGCACGGTGAACCCGTTCAACGGCGAGGGCATCAGCTACGCGATGGAGACGGGGCGGATGGTCGCCGAGACCGCCGCCGACGCGCTCGCCCGGCCCGAGGGGCCCGCCCGCGAGTCGACCCTGCGGCGCTACCCGGAGCGGCTCCGCGCCGCCTACGGGCGGCACCACCGCCTCGGGATGGGCTTCCTCGCCCTCCTCGCCCGCCCCGACGTCGTCCGCTTCACCACGTCGCACGGCCTGAAGCGGCCCGCGCTGGTGAACGCTGCGCTGCGCCTGATGGGCAACCTCACCGACGGTCGGGACGGCGACGCGGTGGACCGCGCCGTCGCCGCGATCACCCGACTGGCACCGGCGGTCTGACGTGGACAGGACTCCGATGAACTCGCCCGCCGACACGGTCACCGACCGTCGCGCGGTGGCACGGAACGTAATCGTCCTCACTCTAGGGTGGCGCTGATGCTGTCGACCTACGTCCCGATCCTGGGACTCTTCGCGCTGGGCGGGGCGTTCGCGCTCTTCTCGGTGACCGCGGCCCCCTACGTCGGTCCGCGCCGGTACAACCGGGCCAAGCTGGACGCGTACGAGTGCGGCATCGAGCCGGTCGACCAGCCCCTCGACGGCGGGCGCTTCCCGGTCAAGTACTACCTGACCGCGATGTTGTTCATCATCTTCGACATCGAGATCGTCTTCCTCTACCCGTGGGCGGTCCACAACGACGCGCTCGGCGTCTGGGGCCTGCTCGCCATGGTCGCCTTCATCGGCACCGTCTTCATCGCCTTCGCCTACGAGTGGCGACGCGGCGGATTGGAATGGGACTGACATGGGCCTGGAGGAGAAGCTCCCCAGCGGCTTCCTGCTGACCAGCGTGGAGAAGGTGGTCAACTGGACGCGCAAGTCGTCGCTGTGGCCGGCCACGTTCGGCCTGGCGTGCTGCGCGATCGAGATGATGGCCATGGGTGCCGGCCGCTACGACAGCGCCCGGTTCGGCATGGAGGTCTTCCGCGCCTCGCCGCGGCAGGCCGACCTGATGATCGTCGCCGGCCGGGTGAGCCAGAAGATGGCGCCGGTCCTCCGCCAGATCTACGACCAGATGCCCGAGCCACGCTGGGTCATCGCCATGGGCGTGTGCGCCAGCTCCGGCGGCATGTTCAACAACTACGCGATCGTGCAGGGCGTCGACCACGTCGTCCCCGTGGACATGTACCTGCCCGGCTGCCCGCCGCGGCCGGAGATGCTCCTGGACGCGATCCTCAAGCTGCACCACAAGATCATGAACGAGCCGCTGGGTGAGAAGCGGGAGCGCCAGCTCGCGCAGGCCCGCGAGGACGGCACCGCGAAGGACCTGCACGTCGAGATGCCCTCGACGTTCCGCGTGGACAAGGCCGCCCGCAAGGCCTACGAGCAGGCCGCCGCCGAGGGGCGGGCCGGCCAGTTCGCCATCGAGCGGCGGAACGGCAACGCGGTGTTGCTGCCCGAGGAGCGGCCCCAGGGCATGGGGAAGGCCTGGCGATGAGCGACGAGATCGTCCCCGGCCGCAGCGAGGGCGGTTACGACGCCGCGACCGCGCCCTCGGGCGGCTTCCGCAAGGGAGCGTTCGGGGTCAGCGGCAGCGGCGACACCTCCGGGTTCGGCGGACTGGTGCGCGTCGAGCCGGGCGGCGCCGTGGCGCTGCACTCCACCGACCGCCCCTACGGCGGCTGGTTCGACGAGGTGACCGACGCACTGATCGAGGCCGTGGGCGAGCAGACCTACGCCGCGGCCGTGCACCGCGTGCTGGTCGACCGCGGCGAGATCACCTACTTCGTCGCCCGCGAGCACCTGCTCACGCTCGTCCAGGCGCTCCGGGACGACGAGGCGCTGCGCTTCGAACTGTGCAGCAGCGTCTCCGGCGTCGACTACCTCGACAGCGGTGGCCCCGTGGTCACGCCGTCCCGTCCCCGGTTGCACGCGGTCTACCACCTGACCTCGATGACCTACCGACGCCGGATCCGCCTCGAGGTGGCGGTCACGGCCGAGGACCCGCACATCCCGTCGGTGACCGGCGTCTACCCGACGGCGGACTGGCACGAGCGGGAGACCTACGACATGTTCGGGATCGTCTTCGACGGCCACCCGGCGCTGACCCGGATCCTCATGCCCGACGACTGGGACGGGCACCCGCAGCGCAAGGACTACCCGCTCGGCGGCGTGCCGGTCGAGTACCACGGGGCCACGATCCCGCCGCCGGACACCCGGAGGGCGTACCGATGACCACCTACAACCCGGCCGACCCGTACGCCGGCTCCCGCGAGACCACCGAGGGGCGGGTCTACACCGTCACCGGCGGCGACTGGGACCTCGCGCTCGCCGACGTGCACGGCGCGGAACGGCTCGTCGTCAACATGGGGCCGCAGCACCCGTCCACGCACGGCGTCCTCCGCCTGGTGCTCGACCTCGAGGGCGAGACGGTCACCAAGGCCCGCGTCGTCATCGGCTACCTGCACACCGGCATCGAGAAGAACACCGAGTACCGCAACTGGGTGCAGGGCACGACCTTCGTGACGCGCATGGACTACCTGTCCCCGCTGTTCAACGAGGCCGGCTACTGCCTGGCCGTGGAGAAGCTGCTGGGCATCGAGGCCCCGCAGCGCGCGCAGACCATCCGGGTGCTCGTCCTGGAGCTCAACCGGATCGCCTCGCACCTCGTCGCGCTGGCCACCTTCGGCATGGAGATGGGCGCCCTGACGGGCATGACCAACGGCTTCCGCGAGCGCGAGATGGTCCTCGACGTCCTCGAGGAGATCACCGGCCTGCGGATGAACCACGCCTACATCCGCCCGGGCGGCCTCGCGCAGGACCTGCCCGAGGGCGCGGTGGACAGCATCCGCGAGCTGCTGAGGATCCTCCCGGGCCGGGTGGCCGACTTCCACCGGCTGCTCACCGGCCAGCCGATCTGGCAGAACCGGCTCAAGGACGCCGGCTACCTCGACGTCACCGGCTGCGTGGCGCTCGGCGTCACCGGGCCCGTCCTCCGCGCGGCCGGCCTCCCGTGGGACCTCCGCAAGGTGGAGCCCTACCTGGGCTACGAGACCTACGACTTCGAGGTCCCCACCGCCGACACCAGCGACGCCTGGGGCCGCCACCTCGTCCGCATGGCCGAGGTCAACGAGTCGCTCAAGATCATCGCCCAGGCGCTGGACCGGCTGGAGCCGGGCCCGGTCATGGTCGAGGACAAGAAGATCGCCTGGCCCGCGCAGCTCTCGCTGGGCGCGGACGGCATGGGCAACTCGCTGGACCACGTGCGGCACATCATGGGCCAGTCGATGGAGGCCCTGATCCACCACTTCAAGCTGGTCACCGAGGGCTTCCGCGTCCCGGCCGGTCAGGTGTACGTGCCGGTCGAGTCGCCCCGCGGCGAGCTCGGCTACCACGTGGTCAGCGACGGGGGCACCCGACCGTTCCGCGTCCACGTGCGCGACCCCAGCTTCGTGAACCTGCAGGCCACGGCGGCGATGAGCGAGGGCGGCATGATCGCCGACGTCATCGCGGCCATCGCATCGCTCGACCCCGTCATGGGAGGAGTCGACAGGTGACCGTCTTCGACCAGCCCTACCCCGGATCCCCGGAGGCGGCGCGCACCACCGGCCTGGACTCCAGCCCGTTCGAGGGCAGCCCGGAGGTGCTCGACGCCCTGCCGCCGCTCACCGAGCAGACGCGGGCCGAGGCGCGCGAGATCATCGCGCGCTACCCGCAGCCGCGCTCGGCGTTGCTGCCGATGCTGCACCTGGTGCAGAGCTACCAGGGCTACGTCTCCCCGCAGGGGCTGACCTTCTGCGCCGAGGAACTGGGCCTGACGACCGCCGAGGTCGCCGCGGTGGCGACCTTCTACACGATGTACAAGCGCCGGCCCACCGGCCGGCACCTGGTCAGTGTGTGCACGAACACGCTGTGCGCCGTCCTGGGCGGGCAGCGCATCTTCGACGCGCTGAAGGCAGACCTCGGCGTCGGTCACGACGAGACGGCCGCCGACGGCTCGGTCACCCTGGAGCACGCGGAGTGCCTCGCCGCCTGCGACTACGCCCCGGTGGTCACCGTCGACTACGAGTTCTACGACCAGCAGGACGTCGAGAGTGCCCGCGAGCTGGTCGCGGCCCTGCGGCGGGGTGAGAAGCCCCTGCCGACCCGCGGTGCCCCGCTGACCGACTTCAAGGGGATCTCCCGGCAGCTGGCCGGGTTCGACCAGTACGGCGACGAGGCCGCTGCGCGCGCCGCCGTCGACCACCCCGGGAACTACGGCCCCACGCTGGCCGGGGTCCGGCTGGCCGAGGAGCGGGGGGAGGTGGCGCCCCCGATGCCGCGACGCACGCCCCCCGAGCTCGAGCCCGACGCGGGTGAGCCCCGGGCCACGACCCGGCCCACCGGGCGCACCGGTGAGACCCCGGAGAAGGAGGCCGGCGACGCGCGCGTCGCGGCCGCCGACACCCCGGCGGAGAAGGCCGGCACCGCCCGGACCCACCCCGACGAGGGCAGCGAGTACGGCCGCGGCCGTCCGCAGAAGCAGCCGCGCGGCGGCACCGACACCCCTGCGGGGACCGAGCCGGGCACGTCCGGCCAGGGCCCCGGCGACGGGAAGGCCTGAGCCATGCCACTCACCCCTGTGCTGACCTCCCGCTGGGGCGCGGACGCGTCCTGGCGGCTGTCCACCTACGAGTCGCTCGAGGGCTACGCGGCCCTCCGGACGGCGCTGTCGATGACGCCGGACGAGCTGATCACCATGGTCAAGGACTCCGGGCTGCGCGGCCGCGGCGGCGCCGGCTTCCCGACCGGCATGAAGTGGAGCTTCATCCCCCAGCCCAAGCCGGGGGAGACCCCGACCGGCCCGGCGGCGATGCCCAAGTACCTCGTGGTCAACGCCGACGAGGGCGAGCCGGGCACCTGCAAGGACCTGCCGCTGATGATGGTCGACCCGCACTCGCTGATCGAGGGCGTGATCATCTCCTCCTACGCGATCAGGTCGTCGTTCGCGGTCATCTACGTGCGCGGCGAGGCGGTGCACGCCCACCGTCGGCTCGTGGCCGCCGTCGAGGAGGCCTACGCCGCGGGCTACCTCGGCCGCGACATCCTGGGCTCCGGCTACGACCTCGACGTCGTGGTGCACGCCGGCGCGGGCGCCTACATCTGCGGCGAGGAGACCGCGCTGCTGGACTCGCTGGAGGGCTACCGCGGCCAGCCGCGGCTCAAGCCGCCGTTCCCGGCCGTCGCCGGCCTCTACGGCGCGCCGACCGTCGTCAACAACGTCGAGAGCCTGGCCAGCGTGCCGTTCATCGTCCGCGGCGGCGCGGAGTGGTTCAAGGAGATGGGCCCGGAGAAGTCGCCCGGACCGAAGATCTTCTCGATCTCCGGACGGGTCGTCCGGCCCGGCCAGTACGAGGCCCCCATGGGCACCACGCTGCGCGAGCTGATCGACATGGCCGGCGGGATCCGTCCCGGTCACCAGCTGAAGTTCTGGACGCCGGGCGGCTCCTCGACGCCGTACTTCACCGCCGAGCACCTCGACGTCCCGCTGGACTTCGACTCGGTCGCCGCCGCCGGCTCCATGCTCGGCACGACGGCGCTGATGATCTTCGACGACACCGATTCGATCGTCGAGGCCACCCTGCGGTTCAGCCAGTTCTACGCGCACGAGAGCTGCGGCAAGTGCACGCCCTGCCGGGAGGGGACCTTCTGGTACGTCCGCGTCCTGGAGCGGTTCGTCGCCGGCCAGGGCACCGCGGAGGACCTCGACACCCTCGTCGATATCTCCGACAACATGCTGGGCCGCACGTTCTGCGCGCTCGGCGACGGCGCGACCAGCTGCGTCACCAGCTCGATCCAGTTGTTCAAGGACGACTACATCGCCCTGCTGTCTCCGGAGGAGCGCGCCCGCGTCGGCCGCTTCCTCCCCATCGAGCCGGTCGGAGTGGCCTCATGAGTACTTCCTCGCCCGCCCTGCCCACCCCTGCCAGTCCCCAGCCCGCGCCCGCACTCCCACCGGGCGCCCCGGGGCCGCACACCCCACCGGACGCCGTCCACTGCACGATCGACGGCTTCGACGTCGCCGTGCCCAAGGGCACGCTGATCATCCGGGCCGCCGAGCAGATCGGGGTGATGATCCCGCGCTTCTGCGAGCACCCGCTGCTCGAGCCGATCGGCGCCTGCCGGCAGTGCCTGGTCGAGGTGGAGGGCCAGCGCAAGCCGGTGGCCTCCTGCACCATGCCGGTCACCGAGGGCATGGCGGTGCGCACGCAGCTCACCAGCGCCGTGGCCGACAAGGCGCAGCAGGGCAACATGGAGTTCCTGCTCATCAACCACCCGCTCGACTGCCCCACCTGCGACAAGGGCGGCGAGTGCCCGCTGCAGAACCAGGCGATGAGCAACGGCCGGGGCGAGACCCGGTTCGTGGACGAGAAGCGGACCTTCCGCAAGCCGCTGCCGCTCTCCTCGCAGATCCTGCTCGACCGCGAGCGCTGCATCTCCTGCACCCGCTGCACCCGCTTCGCCGAGCAGGTCGCCGGCGACCCGATGCTGCAGCTGTTCGAGCGGGCCGCGCAGCAGCAGATCGCCGTCGCCGACGACGAGCCGTTCGACTCCTACTTTTCCGGCAACACGGTGCAGATCTGCCCGGTCGGTGCGCTGACCAGCGCGCAGTACCGGTTCCGCGCGCGGCCGTTCGACCTGCGCAGCGAGCCCAGCGTCTGCGAGCACTGCGCCTCCGGGTGCGCGCAGCGCACCGACTACCGGCGGGGCAAGATCACCCGCCGGCTGGCCGGGGACGACCCCGAGGTCAACGAGGAGTGGAACTGCGACAAGGGTCGCTTCGCGTTCCGCTACGTCACCGCCAACGAGCGGCTCACCACCCCGCTGGTGCGCGGCGCGGACGGGACGCTGCAGCCCGCCTCCTGGCCGGAGGCCTGGGCGGCAGCCGCCGCCGGGCTCGCCGAGGCACGGCAGGCCGGCGGCGTGGGCGTGCTGCCCGGCGGCCGGCTGACGGTCGAGGACGCCTACGCCTACGCCAAGTTCGCGCGGGTGGCGCTCGGCACCAACGACGTCGACGCCCGCGCCCGCGCGCACTCGGCCGAGGAGCTGGCCTTCCTGGCGACGACGGTCGCCGGCACCGTCCCGGGCCGGGACGCGCTCACCTACGAGGAGCTCGGCCGGGCGCCGGTCGTGCTGCTCGCCGGGTTCGAGCCCGAGGAGGAGTCGCCGATCGTCTTCCTGCGGCTCCGCCGGGCGGTGCGCACCGCGGGCCAGCAGGTCTTCGACCTCGCGCCGTTCGCCACCCGCGCCGCGCAGAAGCTGCGCGCGACGGTGCTCACCACCCCGCCCGGCGCGGAGGCCCGCTCGCTGCGGGCGCTGGCCGAGGGCAGCTGGGGCGGTCCGGCCGTCGAGGCGATCCGCCTGCCCGGTGCCGTCGTCCTCGTCGGCGAGCGGCTGGCCGAGGTGCCGGGCGCGCTCACCGCCGTGCTCGAGCTGGCCCGTGCCACCGGCGCCCGCGTGGCCTGGGTCCCCCCGCCGTGCGGGGGGAGCGCGGCGCCGTCGAGGCCGGCGCCCCTGCCGACGCTCCTGCCGGGTGGCCGGACCGTC
>NZ_LWUA01000077.1 GCF_005222955.1 Blastococcus sp. CCUG 61487
ACCCACCCCAGGACGATTCAACCTCTCCGAAGGCTCCATGGCCCAGCTCAACCGGCCCCAGCCAGTCGAGGAGGTGGCGCAACCGGCCCTGATCGCGTCATAGTCACCACACCGCTGACCAACACGGTGAGGACTACATCCACCACTCAGCGGGACGTCACCGATGGCTGCTGCTGGCAGCCACTGGCGATGACCACAGAACAATCAGGTGTAGTCGGCCGAACGGCACCGGCTTGCATCTGTGGACACGCTTCAACGCTGTGGACCACGGTCAGCACGCAACCGCGCGGCCGAACGCCGATGCCCGTGAAACCCTTCACGAGCGGCCTACCGAGCTCCTCCAGTCCTTCTCCGGCACGGCCCCACCCAGGGGTAGTTCTCGCGCGGACGAAGTCGATGGCCTGCCTCGACCTCGTTGACGTGACGAAGAGTGCGGACATGAGCGAGCGGGCTGAGATACCCGGACTTTCAATCTGGCCATGCCGGTCCGATCCCGGTCACCGCTCCACGTCTTGACCAGCTCAGATGTCCGTTTGTGCAGTTCAGCCGGGCAGCGCCGCTCCTCTTGTGGGCACGGGATGCCCTCTCACTCCACGCGTCGCCGGAGCCCCGGTTGCGTATCGCAATCCATTGTCGTTCCCGAAAGGACTCTCATGACCGGCACTGCCTTGGCTTGCCCCCTGACCGTCGTCGCCCATCGGCTCGGAGACCTGGGATCGGACCCGCTGTGGTGGGCCTACCTCGAGTGCGGCGGCAACCGTTCCCGCACCGATCTGGCCCACTACATCGACGGCACCGCGCTCTGGCCAGACGGCGAGCACAACGCCTTATCCCAGGCTCTGAACGAAGCCTTGTGGGACGTCGGCAGCCCGAGCCTCGTCCCGATCCGGGAGGGTCTCGACGTTCCTGCTGGGACCTAGCAGCGGCGGCCGCCCCGCCGCGCCCAGCCCTGTGTCACTTCCCCAGGGGGCCGGATAGGCCGGGCGCGTCAGGCCTTGTGCGGCCCACCCGCGCACTCTGACAAGGCCGCTGAAACGATCGGAATGCGCACCCCGGTGGCGGCCGAGCCGTGGCGTACGGTTGGCCTCACGCCGCGAACAGCGGCAATCGCGGTGTCAGGCAGCGGCCTCGCGACCACGGGAGGTGCGCCCAGCGCATCTCCGTCGTCGACGAGATCCTCTCTCGCCCTCGGCCGAGCAGACAGGCCGGACTGCCGTGAACATTCATCCAGCATCGACCACACCGGTTATCGACGCGCATCAGGCGATCGCCCAACTGGGCCGGGTCGATCTCGGCCAGGAATCGATGGAGTCGGTCCTTCAGCGGGTCGCCGTGCTCGCCAAGCAAGCGATACCCGGCGTCGCGGAGTCCTCCGTCAGCGTGGTCGTCAACGACAAGGCCACCACGGCCGCTTACACCGGCGCGCTGGCCCTGCAACTGGACGAGACCCAGTACAGCCGTGGCTACGGCCCGTGCCTGGAAGCCGCGGTCGGGGAAGAGCTCCGCGAGATCGCCGACGCCCGCACCGAGACCCGCTGGCCGGACTACACCCGGGTCTGCGTCGAGCACGGCTGCCTGAGCTCCCTGGCCGTCCCGGTTCCGGTCTACCAGACCGTCCATGCCGCCCTGAACCTCTACGCCGTCGACGCACACGCCTTCGGCTCCGAGGCCTCAGCCGTCGCCCGCGAGTTCGCCTCCTACGCCGCCGCGGCCGTTCGGAACATGCATCTGTACGAGACCACCCGAGAGCGGGCCGACAACCTCGAGATCGCCATGCGGAACCGTGCCGTCATCGAGCAGGCCAAGGGCATCTTGATGGCCCAACGGCGCTGCGACGCGACCGAGGCGTTCAACATCCTGGCCGCGGCCTCGCAACGTGCCAACCGCAAGCTCCGGGAGATCGCCGTCGCGATCGTCGCCGGAGTCACGGAACGGCCCCAGTAGTGCGGCCAACCGGAGCCTGTCGCTCCTCACGGACCCAGATCCTACCTCTGAGGGGGACGTCATGACCGACCCTGCCAGCCGACCTGGTGACCGATTGGAGGAGGAGCCCGCCGACGTCTTCCCCGCCGTGAGGCAGATGGCCGGTCTCGTCCTGTCCCGGGAGACGGTCGACAGTGCCCTTCGACTGGTCACCACACTGGCCGAGGTGACCGTGGCCGGCACCATCGGGGCCGGCGTCACCCTTGTGGACGACCACGGCAAGCGCTCCCGAGCGTCGTCCAACCAGGCCGTGGAAGAGGCCGACGGCCTCCAGTACGAGCTCGACGAGGGACCGTGCCTGACCGCGTGGCGATCCCGGCAGCTGGTGCGCATCGACGACACCACCACGGACACCCGCTGGCCCGCGTGGAGCACAGCGGTCACCGCCGTGGGGGTGCGATCGGTGCTGAGTGCAGCTCTCGTGGCCGGCGACGAAGCCATCGGCGCCATCAAGGTCTACTCCGACCGGCCGGACAACTACGACGCTCATGCCGAGCGCGTGATGAGCCTGTTCGCCCAGCAGGCGGCGATCCTCCTCGCGAATACCCAGAGCCTGCAGCAGGCCCGCCGCCTCAGTCGCCAGCTGACAGATGCCCTGGGCAGCCGCGACGCCATCAGCCAGGCCACGGGTGTGCTCATGACACGGGGAGCGGGCGACCGGCACGCCGCCTTCACGCTGCTCGCCGACATCGCCGCACGGTCGGGACAGACCATCGAGAAGGTCGCGCGCGAACTCCTGAACGCGGTGGCCACCCGTGACGCCGACCGCTCGCAAGCCTGACGGCAGGCGGCCCCATCGCCATGGACACCGACGATCGACACCGCGTTTGCGAGACGGCACGGGTGCGGGGGGAACTGACCGTCCAGGAGCTCTGGCTGCGTTATCTGGCCCTCGGCGGTAACCACGATGAGTTCGACATCGACGGCTACCTCCAGGGCGTCCTTCCCTTAGACACGCTCGAGCAGGACATTCTTGCCGTCGCCGTGAACGAGCGACTCAGCGAGATCTATAGGGCCGCCCGCGTGCCCGTCGCAGGAGCCCCGCCCGACTCCTCCGCCAACGAGCCTCTGCCAGGCCTGATCGAGGAGCTGCTCGGCCGGCCCCGGTCGAGCCCTGGCGCAACCAGAAAGCCCGACTGATCACCGCCCACTAGACGCCTCCCGCGCTAGACCAGAGGGGGGTCGTCCGCCGATTGCGACGCGGGAGCCGCCTACGGCTTCGACCAGAGTCGCTTGCGGCACGCGGACGCCATGGCATTCGCTTGACTCAGCGGCAAGAAGCACAAATGCAGCTTTCGGCCCCGGGCTCCCAAGCTGGCCATGCCGGTTCGATCCCGGTCACCCGCTCCACGCGCTGACCAGGCTCGTATGCCCGTCTGCACAGGTCAGCGGGGCTTTGACGCCGCTCCCGTGCCTTGACGGTGCTGCCCGCTGCTGACCGCTGAACACTGGCTTTGGCCGGTGCTTAAGGCACGGATAAGGCACGACCCACACGACCTTCACCGTGTCGACACAGCTGCATAGGCATCCCGTAGGGAGTCATGTCAGGGCCGACTGCCAACGACACGATGACCCCACCGTGACCCTGCACGGCGACACCCTAGGCAGACGCTGCCATGCGGCCTACTGGGAACGGCTAGCGCTGGCACGGGCTGCCACCTCGCCGGGTGCCCAAGTCCTATGCGCTCCCACACGGAACTCCGCAGGGTTTCCTCGCACCCGTCGCTTCTCCCTCACTGCCAGGCCGTCATGATCGCGTTCGCGGCGGTTCGCCGCCGTTCCGTAAGCCGGTTGACCTGACGGTTCGCATACCTGCGAACGTTGGCGCACTGACCCGAACGCTGCCGACTGCAACCACAACTGCAACCACGTCAGCCATTCGTGCCCGGTTGCCACCGTGCCGGCGCGTGTTGTCCACATGAAGCGGCGGCAGATCAACCCGCTGCGCCCTGCGCTGGTAGTGGAGCGCCATTCGTTCCCGGTCGGCAGGCCGCGGCGAGTTCGATGCCGCTATCTGCCAAGCGATAGCGGGGCGGGGGTGTCACCCGTGCATCGACACAAGGGCGCCCGCGGCCCCGTTCAGTGCTGGGGCGTGGCGGCCTGGGCTCGGCGGTAGGCGTCGAACACCTCGGCCGGAAGCCGGCCGCGTTCCCCGACGTCGTAACCGTTGGCTCGGGCCCAGGCACGTACAGCCGCCGGAGAGGAGCCCGCCGGGGCGACGTTGGCCGGTGCTGATGTGTGCTGTCTCGGCCGCGGCACCGTGGGTGTGGGCTTCGCCGTAGCCGGCTGCAGGTGGTCGAGCAGCGTCACGAACGCATCCGGGTGCACGCAGCGGACACCGTGCTCGGCTGCGGCCTCCGCCTTGCCGCCGGCGAAGCGGCCGTCGGTGACGAGTATCGCCGTCCGCGACGACACCGTGCCCAACACCCGCACACCGAGCTGCTCGCTACGCCGTTCCAGCTGGTTCCGCAGGTTGTCGTCGCAGCCGGTGAAGACGACCTTGTCGCCGACGCGCAGCGGCTCGCCGAGCGCCCAGTCGGCCGGCAGCGGCCGCAGGCAGGCCGACAAGCGCTGGTGCCGGGCGTGCTCGGCGGCGTCGAGGACGGCGGTGACGACCTTCGTCGGCACGCCGAGCAACTCTGCGATGTGGGTGAGCTCTGCCCGCTCTGCTCGTGTGACCTTGCCGTCGTCGAGCGCCTCGTGGGCCAAGGCGAGTAGGAACCCGCGGTGAGCGGCGGCGACTGCAGCGTCGTCGAGGTCATAGATGCCGACCAGGTCGAGCAGCGCGGCCCGCTCGCCGTCGGTGAGAACGCCGTCCTCCAGGACCTCGGCGAGCAGCTCCAGGTAGGACAGAGCGCCATCGGGTGCGCCCTCATCGAGGGCGTCAGTGAGGCGGAACTCCTCCAGCAGCCGGACCAGCGGCTCCGCTGGCGGCGGGGCCGCCTCGGCCGTGATCTTGCGGTGTACCCGGTCGGGCAGCCCGGCTGGCGGGCGGACCCCCCCGGGCGCGGTCGGCCAGCTCACCTGCCGCCCCAGGTCCGGCAGCATCAGCAGGTTCGCGGCCGGCGGGCACCCGTACTTCGGGTCGAGGTAGCTCGCCAGCAGCACCGCAGTGGCGCGGGCGTCGCCGAGCGCGGAGTGCGCACCGTCGAGGCGGATGCCGCTGGCCGCGCAGCAGTCGAACAGCCGGCGGCGGTTCAGGTGCGGCAGGTGGTCGCGGCTGTGATCCAGGGTGCAGGCCGCCGGCAGGTGCGGCATCGCCCAGCCGGCGCGGGCGTACTCAGCGCGGAGGAAGGCCAGATCGAATCGCACGTTGTGGCCGGCGATCGCGGCGCCCGCCAGCCGGGCGGTGATCTCGGGCAGCACCTGGGCGAACCGTGGCTCCCGGGCGACGTCGCGATCGCGGATGCCGTGGATGTGTGTGGCTCCGACCGGCCCCTCAGGGTTGAACCGGCCCACCCACTCGTCTAGGACCCGCCCTGCCGGGTCGGTGCGGACGATGGCGAGTTCGAGGACGCGGTGGCTGTTGGCTGACAGTCCGGTCGTCTCGACGTCGATGACGGCAAACCCGGGGATGCCGCTGGAGCCCACGAGCGGCGGCGGCCCGGGCGGCAGCGGGTGCACGGTGGTCCGCGCATGCTCGGCCGCGATCGGCGCGGACCTGGACCTGCGGAACCTGTCGAAGAAGCCCATTGGATGTCGCGCCCTTCCCCGTGTCGTAATCCGGTGGAGCATGCCAGCCGCCGCCGACGAAACCGGCTGTTTCCGGTCTGCCTGGTGCAGGTGTGGCGCGGCGGGCTTGCGTGGGGAACGACAAACCGCATCCTGCCGCGGGGAGTGAGGCCGGTGGGCGTGTGACCCCGGCCGTTGCCATGCCGTGCTCAGCAGCTGCTCCCGCCGCTGGGAGTGGACCGACACAGCGGCCTGCGCGGGGCGCTACGGGTACACCGCGCGCAACAGGCCGTTGCTCACCGGCCGGCGGCCGAGCCAGTGCTGGAGGTCGGCGCGCACCGTGCTGACGACGTGCCAGTCGGCCGGCGGGACGGCGTCGAGGAGCCGGCGGAGGGCGTGGCGAGCGTCTCCGGTGATCAAGGCGTCGTCGATGTCCTGGATGTCGGGGCGGGGACCACGGTGCACGACCCAGGCGTGCGGCACGGTAAGGGCATCAAGGGCAAGCTCCTCGTCGTGGACGGGGTTCAGCGGCTCGGCGGTGACGACGCGGCCGCCGAGCAGCTCAACGAAGGGGCGGGCCGGCTCGGTCTCATCGGTGATCAGGTCGGCCAGGTAGTCGCGGACGGACCTTCTGCGGTCCATCGTCTCGCGGAGGCCGTGCTCGCCACGATCGGGGGCCAGTCGGATGAAGCCGGGGCGGACGTCGTCGCGGGACTCCTGGGTGAGCCACAGCCGTCGCGCCTCCGCCGGCAGAGGCCCAGTCCTGCGCCTCCACCAGTCACAGAGCAGCAGCGCAGTGGCGCGAGCGCCGCCGCCCTGCGCGAGCGCCGCGCTGGTGGACCGCACGATGGCGCTACGGGTGAACTCATCCTCTGCGGCCAGCAGCAACGTCTCCGCGAGCACCGGCCAGCCCAGGCCCGGGGCCCGCTGCACGTCGTCGAGCGCGTGCATAGCCAGCGCGCGGTTCTTGTCGGGGGAACGGGCAGCGAGACCGTCCTGCACGAGATCCGCGGCGAGCTCGGCGCCGGGGGCCGCGAACTCCGTCAGTTCGTCGGTCACGTCCACTTCGCGCAGCAGGGTCAGGACGCTGTCGCGCAGCCACTCGCGCGTGCGGAACAGGTGGCCGGCGGCGAACAGCCATGTGTTGCGCCAGTGCGCCGAGGGGGCCAACTGTCGTAGACGGCCGAGGACTTCGGTGTCCGCGGCCGTGGCGAGAGCGCGGGCCGAGAGGAACTCCTGCAGGCTGCGGATCTCGAAGCCGACGCTGTCGCCGGTGCCGTGAGGAACCAGCAGCACCAGGCGCTGCAGGGCGGCGTCTGCGATCCGGGCAGCCATGGTGCCCGCCTCCTTCTCGTCGATCCCCTCGCGGACGAGCCGCTGGAGGGCCAGCTCGCGCAGCTGGGAACGAGGGATCGCCGCGTTGACGCCGTCAGCCGTCTCGGCCTCCACCTGGCAGGTGAGGGCTACCCGCTCGTGCACCCACTCCACGTCTCGGCGGCGGTCCTCCAGCAACGTGGAGATGTGCCCCTTCTTGTTGATCTCGCGGTTGTAGATCGCGTCGAAGTAGGCCTCGAACAGGGCGTACCGCTCCTGCGGCACCCGCTGACGGCGCTCCAGGAGTCGGCACATGATTGTGACCTGAAGCGGCGACTGCATCATCCGGGCGGTCATCGACATGGCGGCAGCTTCGGCGAGACGGGCGCGGACGTGCGCTTGGAGGTCGCGGTTGTCCGGATGCCGGAACGACTCCAGGCGGTCGGCGTACGCGAGTGCCTGGTCGGTGGTGAGCTGCTCCAGGGTGACGGGAGCGAAATCCGCAGCGTCCAGTTCGTCGGCGTACCCCTCGGGACGTGTGGTCGCGACGACGACGACGTCGGCTGCGCCGGCAGCGCTGGCATCGACGAGGAACCCGGAGATGGCCTCCAAGACCTGAGTGCGCAGGTTCGGCGAAGCCACCTCGTCGAGTCCGTCCAGGAGGAGCAGCCACGGGTAGCGGCCCAACCACCGGCTCAGCTGCGAGGACGAGATCTCGTGGGGCGACTCGGCGGCGATCCGCTGGGCGAGATAGCGCAGCACTGACGCGTGCCCGGTGCTGGTGATGAACTCCGCGAAGGCTGCCAGGTCGACCCGGATGGGCCACCTGCGGTTCCGTGGCGTCGGCAGACCGGCCGCTCGGAACTGCTCGGACAACTCGGCGTGCAGCCGGGCGGCTCCGGAGCTGAGGGCGGACGAGCCGTCGAGCAGGGCCACCCGGTAGGTCTGCGCGAGCAACGCGGTGAGCGTGGTCTTGCCCTGGCCCGGTCCGCCGATGATCAGCGCGTGGGGCTCGTGGGGGTCAGGTCGGTACTGCTGCACGGCGTCCGCGTGGCCAACCAGCCAATCCAGTGTCGAGACCGTCTTCAGCTCGCTGACGTTGCCGACCGTGACGAGGGTGAGGCCGGGGAGGTCCACGCCGACGTGTCCGAGGCTGACCCGGTCGTCGTCGTCGGAGCCCACGGCGTCCAAGGCGACGTAGCGTGACCCCAGCATCTCCTTGACGGCGTGGGCGGTCAGGGCCCCGGTGAGGTTCTCGTCGTCGAGGTCGAGCCGCTCGGCGATCTGGCCGAGGACGTCGCCCGGCGTCAGGAACCCGCCGAACGCGAGGCGGACGTCCCGCGCCGTCGCCAGCAGCGCGGTGATCTGCTGCGCCGGCCACACGCGCCAGGCCCTCAGCGGGACGCCGTGCTGCTCGGCGAGGGCCTTGAGTTCGGCGTCTGCGGCGTCGATGCCCCCGCCGGCCGCCGAGGACAACGACACGTTGGTCGCAATGATCAGGTTGTCCGGGAGGTGGCCCTTCCGGCGGCGCTCGGATGTCGGGTCAGCCCAGGCCTTGAGCTCCTTGGACATCTCGTTCCGCAGCCACGCGAGGTTGTCCGCCGGGTCCCGTGGCTCCATGCGGTACTTCGCCTGGACAACGGTGCGGCCCGTCCAGGTCTCCCCCGAGCCCATGCGCAGCTCACCGTTGTAGGCCACCTCCCGGCCGCCGTCACGGCCCCGCCCGTAGGCGGTGGCGCCAGGGCCGAACTCGTGGAGGCAGAGCGCACGGACCATGTCCTCGAACTGCTGCGGGCCGAGGCTGTTCAGCGCGTACTGCACGCGCCCATCCTCTCCGAGCCGGGCGCGTGCCGCCGAGTTGGGTGGAGGACCGGCAGCCGGCGCAAGGGGTCAGGTGGCCTGCTGCAACGCCGTCAACCGAAGAGCAAGGCGGATCACGCGTGAATTCCATGCGCGCGGCTTCCTGGTGCCTCAGACGAGGGTGTCGATCTGAAGCTTGCTTCGGGCGTGCTCGGGGACCCCATCGATTGTGAGTGTCTTTGTCGCTCCGGGTCCGACCTGATTGATGACACTGCTCCGAGTCCCGACGATGGTGTTCGACGAGTCGTAAAAGGTAGCTTTGATGGAAGCAGAATGCTCGACATCATCGACGTTGGTCACTTCAGCGACCAACTGCTTCCCACGCCTTCCCTCAATGATGGAGATGTTGTCGAACGTCAGTTTCTCGCCGCTGGTCGCGCTTCGACCGAGCGCTTTCGTCATTCGAGGCGGAGAGGAGGGCAGCCCGCGATGGGCGCCAGTCGCCTGCTGCGATAGAGCTGGGAGCTGCGCCCTGAAGCCAGTAACGGCTCGATTCCAGGCCGCCAAAGAAAGGCGCAATCCGAGAAGGTTGTTCAGGCGATCGTAGAGCTCGTTGAAGATATCCGTGACCTGCGAGTCGTCGCCGAGCAGTCCCATCTGAACATTGCCCACCTTGCTGACCGCCTCTTCTCGAGAGAGCGGTGGGATGACGATTGGGTACGTGGAGACCCCCATCACCCAGGCGGCACCAAGTTCCATGAGACACATTGGTCTACCCAGGAAGTCATGGGAGATCAACTCGATCACGAGCCCAGCCCCTCGCAGGGACTCGCGCAAGTAGGTTCCGACGTCTTGCCCAGACGGGATCCCGGTGGCTCTGTCCGACGAGTAGAAGAAGCGGGACTCTGGCACGCCCCCCAGCACGAGAGTGTCGCGAAACTGGTCCGCCAGTGGCTTGTTCGCCCAAGCGTGACTCAAGAAAATCTTGCGCTCACTCTGCATAGCGTTCTCCTCTTGACCGTCGTCCGGTCCGCCCTGCTGCGATGTTGAATTCTGGCCAACGAACCCAGCCATGTTGGAAGCCTCCTCGCGAGCGAGGTGATGCTGCTGCTCGAGGTAATCGTCGATGCCTTCCAGCGCGCCGAGCCGCCTAGCCACCAAGCCATTGATCTCATAGCCCCAGGAATCGCCGTTTCGAGTACCACCCCCGAAAGGACTGGGCGGGGAGCTCAAAATCAGATCCACCGCGCGACCAATTAGTGCTTGGTCGGCGTTCAAGTCCTCGTTGATGACTGGGTCTTGATTAGTCATCCGGGGATCGTCATCGTCCGAAATATACAGCAGATTGACGCGCCGTAGAATTGCCAAGCATGCCGTGGTCAGCCGGATCGCGTCTGGTGTCTCCAGGTTACATACAACGTGCAGCGGAAGGTGAAGAGGACCGTCTCCTAGGAAGTGTTGCGTGCGATGGAGACGGGGCATGGACCTGGCGGCAGCATCCACATCGTCCGGACTGCCCGATCTGTCCAAGAACCGCTGGACGCTTGTGCGGAGAGGCCATTCCCCAGTGACTCGAAACCGGTCGAGGGCGTAGGCAGCGATGGCCGAATGCTCTCGGACCCAGGTGGCTGCATCCCGGATGGGATCTTCCTCCAGACCCGGCACTCAGGCGAGTCTGCCAGAGCACCGACGGGCGCCGTGGGGACTCGCGGGAGGAGTGAGCCGATGGCGAACGCCCCGGGTCCTAACGGCCACCTTCGGACACACCCTTCGCCCGACTCGCTGGACTACCGCTGCGACGGCTTTCCACCGACACCTAGTCACTTGAGAACCCACAAGATCAAGAGGGACACACGTCTTGCATTTCGGGCAGCCGGTCCGTGTCGGTCTGCTAGCAGGTGACGGGCGTCCACGCCCAGGAGCCTGAGGGTTCCCGAGCGAGGCCTTCGTCGTCGCGCGCGGGGATCCGTGTCATGTCCCCGTCTACGCGATCGTCGCGGACTCCTGGCCGACACTCCGCGCCATCGAGCCACTGGGGAAGTGCGGAAGCCGTAGTGGAGTCCGCCTTCCTACGGTCCGCCTCTGTGATGACGCTGCACAAGCTGACTGCCGGGGACGGCTACACGTACCTGACGCGGCAGGTCGCAGCGTTCGACGCGACAGAGCGGGGGCACACGGGCCTGGGTGACTACTACTCCCAGCGCGGAGAGTCCCCGGGCAGGTGGACCGGCAACGGCCTTGCCGGGCTCAGCGGAGTGAGCGCCGGTCGGCCCGTCACCGAGGAGCAGATGGAGTCGCTCTTCGGGGAGGGGCGGCATCCTGACGCCGATCGACTCGAGAAGGAGGCAGTGGCTCGAGGACAGACGCCGCAGAAGGCGCGGGCGGCGGGAGCCCTGGGGCGGGCCTTCTACGTCTTCGCTCCTCAAGCCGACGGCTTCCGAGCCCGCTGCGCAGAGGAGTTCGCCGCCTTCAACACTGCCCGCGGGCAGCCGGCCACAGCCCCGGTCCCGGACGACGACCGCGCGCGGATTCGCAGCGACCTCGCCCGGGTCATGTTCGCCGAGGCCTACGGCCGCGCACCGCACGATGCCCGGGAGATATCGGGATTGCTCGCCCGCGCCTCACGGCCGGCAACGACGGCGGTGGCCGGCTACGACCTCACCTTCTCCCCCGTCAAGTCGGTGTCGGCGTTGTGGGCGCTGGCACCGCGGGCGGTGGCCGAGCAGATCGAGGCCGCCCACGCCGCCGCAGTCGCCGACGCCCTGGCCTGGCTGGAAGCCAACGCATGTTTCACCCGGCTGGGCACCGACGGCGTGCGACAGGTGGAGACCACCGGGTTGGTCGCGGCGGTGTTCACCCACCGCGACTCCCGCGCCGGCGATCCCGATCTGCACAGCCATGTGGCGGTGAGCAACAAGGTGCAGACACGCGACGGGGACTGGCGGGCGCTGGACGGGCGGGTGCTGCACAAGGCAGCCGTCGCCGCCTCCGAGCGCTACGACACCCGACTGGAGGCACACCTGGTCACCCGCCTGGGTGTTCGGTTCGCCGACCGGCTCGACCCAAAGCCGGGCCGGCGGACGGTGCGGGAGATCGCCGGCATCGAGAAGGGACTCCTGACGGCGTGGTCATCGCGGCGGCGGGACATCAATGCCCGTCGCGCGGTGCTGGCCGGCGACTTCCAGCGCGACCACGGCCGGCCGCCCACGGCGGTGGAGGCGATCGCGTTGGCGCAGCAGGCGACGTTGGAGACCCGCGGCCCCAAGCACGAGCCGCGCTCTCTCGCCGAGCAGCGGGCCACCTGGCGGCGGGAGGCCGCCGCCGTCCTCGGCGGGCCCGACCGCATCACTCGGATGCTCGGTCGCGTACTGGGCGCTCGCGGGTCCCCGCACCCGGGGGTCACCGAGGCCTGGGTCCGGTCGGCCGCCGTCCGGGTGCTGGACACCGTCTCGGCAGCGCGGGCCACCTGGCAGGTCTGGCACGTGCGCGCCGAGAGTGAGCGGGTGGTGCGCGCGGCCGGCCTGACACCGGACGATGTGGACGTCGCGGTCACCTGGGTCACCGAGGGCGTGCTCTCTCCCGATCTGTCCGTTCCGCTTGGCGAGGCGGACCCGGTGGTCGAGCCGCCGGAGCTGCGGCGATCGGACGGGGCCAGCGTCTACACCGTCACCGGCGCCCGGCTCTACACCAGCCAGGAGGTGCTGGACGCCGAGGCGCTACTGCTCACCGCCGCCGGCCGCAGCGACGGACGTCGCGCCGATCAGGCCACCGTGGAGCTGGCGCTGCTGGAAGCCACCGCCAACGGCGCCGAGCTCAATCCTGGTCAGGCGCAGTTGGTGCGCGAGCTGGCCGGCAGCGGTGCCCGGGTGCAGCTGGCCCTCGCTCCAGCCGGAGCGGGCAAGACGACTGCGCTGGCGACCCTGGCTCGCGCCTGGACCGCCGACGGAGGGACGGTGCTCGGCCTGGCGCCCTCCGCCGTGGCCACCGCCGGGTTGCGCGAGTCCCTGAGCTCTCCGTCCGACACGCTGGCCAAGCTCATCTGGTGCCTCGACCGCGGGGAAGCGCCCGAATGGGTGGCCGGCATCGGGCCGGCCACGCTGGTAATCGTCGACGAGGCCGGCATGGCCGGCACTCGCGAGCTGGCCCGCGCCGTCGAGCACGTCTTGGGGCGGGGAGGATCGGTGCGGCTGGTCGGCGATCACCAGCAGCTGACCTCGGTCGCCGCCGGCGGCGTGCTGGCGGAGATCGCAGCCACCCACGGCGCGGTCACCCTCACCCAGCTGGTGCGCTTCACCGACCCCGCGGAGTCCGCGGCCACCGTCGCCGTCCGGGACGGCGACACACTCGGGCTGGGCTTCTACCTCGATGCCGGCCGGGTGCACGTCGGGGACCTGGCTGCCTGCGCGGAGCAGGCCTACGCCGCCTGGGCCGCCGACTCCGCCTGCGGCGCGGACGCTTTGCTGCTGGCCGCCACCCGGAACCTAGTCACACAGCTGAACCAGCGGGCGCGGGCCGACCGGCTGGCAGGCGCTGCCTCGTCCTCGGGTGCAGAGGTCGAGCTGGCCGACGGCACCGGCGCCGGGGCCGGGGACCCGGTCATCACCCGTGCCAACAACCGGCGGCTGCCGATCACCGCAACCGAGTGGGTCAAGAACGGTGACCGCTTCACCGTCCACGCCGTCGGCCGGGACGGTGCCCTCGACGTCGTCCACACCGGCACCGGGCGGCGGATCACGCTGCCGGCGGGCTACGTCGCCGAGCACGTGCAGCTCGGCTACGCGACCACGGTGCACGGCGCCCAGGGCGTCACCGCCGACGTCTGCCACACCGTGCTCACTGGCGGCGAGTCGCGACAGCTTCTCTACGTCGCGCTCTCCCGTGGGCGGGCCGCCAACCACCTGTACCTGGCCACCGTCGGCGACGGCGATCCGCACAGCATCGTCACCCCCGCCGCCGTGTCACCGCCCACCGCCACCGACCTGCTGGCCGGCATGCTGGCCCGCGACGGCGCCCAGATCTCCGCAGGCGGCGCGCGCCGGACGCTGGCCGACCCTGCCGAGCAGCTGCACGCCGCCGCGACGCGGTACGCCGACGCGCTGCGCGTCGCCGCCGACCACCGTCTGGATGCCGCGACTGCAGAAGAACTGGAGAACAGCGCCGAGCGCCTCCACCCCGGGCTATCCAGCGCGCCAGCGTGGCCAGCCCTGCGCGGACACCTGGCGCTGCTCGCGCTCACCGGCGCCAACCCAGTCGTCGTCCTGAGGACGACGGCCGAGGCGCGGGAGCTGGAGACGGCGACCGACCCCGCCGCCGTCCTCGACCACCGGCTGCCCGTGTCCGGTCCGGCCGGCCCGCTGTCGTGGCTGCCCGGCATTCCGGCCGCCCTGGTCGACGATCCGCGGTGGGGGACGTACCTGACCGCCCGCGCCGATTACGTCACCGCCCGCGCGGCGCGGATCGCCTCCACCGCGACCGAGATGACCGCTGCCACTGCGCCGGCCTGGGCCCAGCGCCTGCTGGGCCGTGCCCCGTGGGGTGG
>NZ_LWUA01000078.1 GCF_005222955.1 Blastococcus sp. CCUG 61487
CCCGCCAACCAGGACGCCGGCACCCGCTCCGCCGTCCACGACGCCGTCCACCACCCCGCCGTCGGCCACGCCCCGGGCGCCGACCGAGGGCCGGGAGTGGACCGAGGACCGGCAAGCGGCCGAGAACCGCGAGCGGCGCGCCGCCGACGAGGTGCCGGCCGGTGGCGCGGTCGTGGTGCGCGTCTCCGGCTTCGACCCCGGCGAGCAGGTCACCGTCACCCTGCACTCCACCGGCGAGCGGCTGGCCACCGTCACCGCCGACGACGACGGCGCGGTCGCCGCGGAGGTGCGCATCCCGGCGGGCACCACGCCGGGGGTCACCACGCTCGACGCCCGCGGTGAGCGGTCGGCCGCCGTCGCCGGCGTCCCGCTGAAGGTGGCCTCGGCCGCCGACGAGGCCGCGCCGCGCGGCGAGGCACTCGTCGCGCTGCTCGCCGCGGCCGCCCTCGCGTCCACCGCCGTCGCCACCCTGCTGGCCGGCGGACGGCAGCGCTCCGCGCGGCGCTGACCCGAGCAAGGCCGACCCGAGCAAGGCCGACCCGCCGGGCGGCGGTTTGCCCCCGCGCCGAACAGGGGAACGAGGCCCCGTGCCAGGGTCCGAGGACGCGCTCGCGCGCGGGATCCCTCGCGATCCCGCCACCCTCCCCGGAGCGGCCCCCGGCCCCGCCGAGACGTGGCTGCGCATCGTGCAGGTGCACGACCGCATCGCCCGGCGGGTCGACTCGGCGCTGCACCGGCAGCACGGGATCTCCCTCACCGGATTCGAGGCGCTCCGCCTGATCGCGAAGTCGCCGGGCCGGCGGGCCACCATGGGCGAGCTCGCCGAGGCGCTCGGGCTCTCCCGGCCCGGCGTGACGAGCACCGTCGGCCGGCTGGTCAC
This sequence comes from Blastococcus sp. CCUG 61487, assembly GCF_005222955.1. GTDB lineage: Bacteria > Actinomycetota > Actinomycetes > Mycobacteriales > Geodermatophilaceae > Blastococcus. The sequence goes on from NZ_LWUA01000078.1 coordinate 881, forward strand.
CGACGGGTTGGTGCTCCGCGAGCGGGGCGACGGCGACCAGCGGCTGCTGCACGCGACGCTGACCGCGGCCGGGGAGCAGCGGGTGGCGGAGGCCGCGGCGACCCACGACGACCTCGTCGCCCACCTGCTCGGCCTGCTGGGCGACGACGCCGCCGTCGTCACCGACGCCCTGGCCCGGGTGTCCGCCGCAGCCCGGTCCCGGCAGTGACCGAGGCCGTGACGGACCGGTCCCGATCGTTGCCGGTTCGTTGCTCCTCGACCCGGCCCGAGTCGCTGACCTGTGCTCTCATGGGTGACGTGGATCACTCTCGGGGGTCGGGCACGGGACGGACGGCGCGGAGCCTTCCGGTCCTCCTGCTCGTGGCAGCGGGCGCGCTCGCCGGCTGCGGGGACGACGAGGGCGGCGGATCCGGCGACTACCCGAGCGACGACATCCGGATGCTGGTGCCCTACGCCGCCGGCGGCCCCACCGACCTGACCACCCGCACCGTCGGCGCCTGCCTGGAGTCGGAGCTGGACGCGACCGTCGTCGTCGAGAACCTGGCCGGCGGCTCGGGCGCCCTGGCCACCACCGAGCTGATCTCGGCCGCGCCGGACGGGCACACCCTCGCGCTGGTCACCGCCGGGACCATGGTGCTCACCCCGCTGGCCAACGAGGTCGGCTACACCTACGAGGACATCACCCCGATCGGCGTCATGGCCGAGGTGCCCTCGGTGCTCGCCGTCGGCGAGGACTCGCCGTACGCCTCGGCGGAGGACTTCGTCGCGGCCGTCGAGGCCGACCCCGGCACCGTCGACGTCGGGGTCCCGGGCGCCTCCACGCCCCAGGCCATCGAGCTGCAGCGCTGGGCCGACGAGCACGACGTCGAGGTGTCGATCGTCCCGTTCGACGGGAACGCCGAGATGACGACGGCGCTGCTGGGCGGCAACGTCGACGCCGTCCTCATCAACGCCTCCAGCGACGTCGCCGAGAACATCGACGCCGGCGCCTTCGTCCCGCTCATCGCCTCGTCGGAGGAGCGGCTGGAGTGGCTGCCGGACACGCCCACCTTCACCGAGCTCGGCTTCGACGGGCTCACCCTCTCGGGCTCCACGTTCGGCCTCGCCGGCCCGGCCGACCTGCCCGACGACGTCGTCAGCACCCTCGAGGACACCCTGCGGACGTGCCTGGAGAGCGACGAGGTCCGCGAGGGCATCGGCGAGCAGTACGTGCTCACCGAGTTCGCCGGGGCCGACGACCTCGCCGAGATCCTCGAGAACACCCAGGAGGTCTACGAGCCGATCCTCGGCTGATCCCCGCTCCGCCCCCCACTCCGGAGGACCTGATGCGCTCCACCCGCTCGACAGTCCCGGCACTGATCGCGGTGCCCGTGCTCCTGCTCGCCGCCTGCGGCGACGACGACGGCGGTGGCGGGGACGCGTCCGACTACCCGAACGACGACATCACCCTCTACGTGCCCTACGCCCCGGGCGGGCCCACCGACCTCGCCGCCCGCACGATCGCGAGCTGCATGGAGGAGGAGTTCGGCCAGACCGTCGTCGTCGAGAACCGGGAGGGCGCGTCGGGCTCGATCGGCATGCAGGCGATGCTCGCCGGCGGGGACGACGGCTACACGCTGTCGCTGATCGCGGTGCCCGCCTCGGCCACCAACCCGCTGCAGGACGAGGGGGTCGGCTACACCAACGACGACTACGTGCCGATCGCCGCCGTCACCGAGATCCCCTCCGTGCTCGCCGTCGGCGCGGACTCGGAGTACGACGACGCCGAGGCCTTCTTCGACGCGGCCCGCGACGAGCCCGGCGTGCTCGACGTCGGCGTCCCGGGCACGACGACGTCGCAGGCCATGGAGCTGCAGCGCATGGCCGAGGAGTACGACGTCGAGCTCAGCCTCGTGCCGTTCACCGGCAACGCCGAGATGACCACCGCGCTGCTCGGCGGCAACGTCGACGCGGTCTTCATCAACAGCTCGCAGGACGTGCTGAGCAACATCGACGCCGGCGAGTTCGTGCCGCTGGCCGTCAGCACCCCCGAGCCGGTGGACTACATCGACGCCCCGACGCTCGCCGAGGTCGGCTTCCCCGAGCTCACCAACAGCGTGTCGGTGTTCGGGCTCGCGGCCCCCGCCGGCGTCCCGGACGAGATCGTCAGCACGCTCGAGGACACCGTGCGCACCTGCCTGGAGAACGAGGAGACGGTCGAGGCGCTCGGCGAGCAGTACGTGCCGGACGAGTTCATCGGCACCGACGCCTTCCGGGAGCGGATCGACGAGATCGTCGATGTCTACGGCCCGATCCTCGAGAACTGATCACAGCGGCGAGGCACCCGGGGGGCCGATGTCCAAGCAGCTGTACCGGCTGGCGCCGCTGATCCTGCTGCTGTTCGGGATCTGGGCGATGGTCCAGGCCAACGAACTGTCGCTGGGGCGGTTCGACGCGCCCGGGCCCGGGCTGTGGCCGTTCCTGTGCGCCTCGCTGCTCACGCTGACGTCGGCGGTGCTGCTGTTCGTCGACGATCCCGACGACTACGAGCCGTTCACCCGCGGCACGCTGGGCATCGTCCTCGGCCTGATCAGCCTCGGGCTGTTCATCGTGCTGTTCCAGGAGATCGGCTTCGTCATCCCGGCGTTCCTGATGCTCGTCATCTGGCTGCGCCTGTTCGCCCGGGAACCGTGGAAGTGGACGCTGCCGCTGGCCGTCGGCGGCGCCCTGGGCTTCTACGTCATCTTCGTAGAGGCGCTCGGTGTGCCGTTCCCGGACGGCATCCTCTTCGCCGGGGTCGGGGGCTGAGATGGGCATCCTCGACGGCCTGGGCGAGGGCTTCTCCGTCGCCCTGGACCCGACCAACATCCTCTACGTCTTCCTCGGCGTCCTGATCGGCACCGTGATCGGGGTGCTCCCTGGCCTCGGGCCGACGGCGACCATCGCGCTGCTGCTGCCGCTGACCTACGAGCTCGAGCCGGCCACCGCGCTGATCCTGCTGGCCGGCATCTACTACGGCTCGATGTACGGCGGCACGATCACCTCGGTGCTGCTCCGCCTGCCCGGCGAGGCGGCGTCGGTGGTGACGGTCTTCGACGGTCACCAGATGGCGATGCAGGGTCGGGCGGGCCCGGCGCTCGGCATCGCCGCGGTCGGCTCGTTCATCGGCGGCATGCTCGCGGTGATCGGGCTGGTCCTGCTCGCGCCCCCGCTGGCCGACCTCGCCGTCGAGTTCGGCCCGCCCGAGTACGTGGCGCTGACCGCCTTCGGCATCCTGCTGGTCACCTACCTGGGGACCAAGCACCCGGTGAAGTCGCTGTGCATGGCCGCGCTCGGCCTGCTGCTGGCCACCATCGGGCAGGACGCGATCACCGGCACGACCAGGTTCACCTTCGACCAGCTCGAGCTGTTCGACGGGCTGGACTTCGTCGCCGTCGCCATGGGTCTGTTCGGCGTGGGGGAGATCCTCTACAACCTCGAGCAGACCGAGAAGGCCGAGCAGATCAAGACCAAGCTGAAGAACATCTGGCCGACGCGCAAGGACTTCCGGGACTCCTCCGGCGCCATCGCCCGCGGCTCGGTGCTCGGCTTCGTCCTGGGGGTGCTGCCCGGTGGCGGCGGGGTGATCTCCTCGCTGGCCTCCTACGGGGTCGAGAAGCGCCGCGCGAAGGACCCGACCCGCTTCGGCAAGGGCGCGATCGAAGGGGTCGCGGGCCCGGAGACGGCGAACAACGCCTCCTCCACCTCGGCGTTCGTCCCGCTGCTCACTCTCGGCATCCCGTCGAACGTCGTGCTCGCGCTGCTCTTCGGGGCGCTGCTGATCAACGGAGTCACGCCCGGCCCGCAGCTGATCGACCAGAACCCCGACATCTTCTGGGGCGTCATCGCGTCGATGTTCATCGGCAACCTCATGCTGCTGGCGCTGAACATCCCGCTGGTCGGCGTCTTCGTCCAGCTCCTGCGCGTGCGGGCGGGCATCCTGGCGGCCTTCGCGCTGCTCATCACCATGGCCGGCGTCTTCTCGGTGAACAACGACCCGTTCGACATGTGGGTCGTCCTCGCGTTCGGCGTGCTCGGCTGGCTGATGAAGAAGACCGGGTTCGAGCCGGGGCCGCTGGTGCTCGCCTTCGTGCTGGGCTCGATCCTCGAGCGCTCGTTCCGCCAGTCGATGCTGCTTTCGGGCGGGGAGTTCGACATCTTCTTCACCCGGCCCCTGTCGGGAACGATCTTCGTGCTCATGGCCGCGGTCGTCGTCTACAGCACCGTCCGCGGCATCCGCCGGCAGCTGAGCGGCCGGCCCGCCTCCCTCTACGCCGACCAGCTGCAGGCCACGGCGCCGGGCTCGGAGGAGGAGGGCGCCGGCGGCGCGGGCGCGGGCGACCGGCACGCCGGTGAGGGCCCGCAGGAGACGGGCGCCCCGCGCGGCGGCAGCACCCGCGTCGACCCCGACGGCCCCTGAACGCGACCCGGTCGCGGGCTCGGGCAGAGTGGGCGGCGCGGGTCGGACGAGCGGACGGGGAGCCAGTGATCGACAAGCGGGTCGGGTCGCTGCCCGACGCCGTCGCCGGGATCGAGGACGGCGCGACGGTCCTCGTCGGCGGCTTCGGCAACTCCGGGATCCCGGTGGAGCTGGTGCACGCGCTGCTCGACCGGGGCACGCGAGACCTCACGCTGGTGACCAACAACGCGGGCAGCGGCGACAGCGACGTCGCCGCGCTGCTCCGCGAGCACCGGGTGCGCAAGATCATCTGCTCGTACCCGCGGACCAGCGGGTCGATCTGGTTCGAGGAGCGGTACCGGGCCGGGGAGGTCGAGCTCGAACTCGTCCCGCAGGGCACGCTCAGCGAGCGGATGCGCGCCGCCGGCGCCGGCCTCGGCGGCTTCTTCACCCCCGCGGGTGCGGACTCGATGCTCGCCGAGGGCAAGGAGGTCCGGATCATCAACGGACGGCGGCACGTCTTCGAGGAGCCGCTGCACGGCGACGTCGCCCTGATCAAGGCCCGCGCGGCCGACCGCTGGGGCAACCTCGTCTACTCGACCGCCGCCCGGAACTTCGGCCCGACGATGGCCACCGCCGCCGCGCTCACCGTCGTCCAGGTCCGCGAGTTCGTCGAGCTCGGCGACCTGGACCCCGAGTGCATCGTGACCCCCGGCATCTTCGTCGACCGCGTCGTGGAGGTGCCCGCATGACCGGCCCCCGGCTCTCGCTCCCCGACATGGCCCGCCGCGTCGCGCAGGACATCCCGGACGGCGCCTACGTCAACCTCGGCATCGGCCTGCCCACGCTCGTCGGCGACGTCGTCTCCCCGGAGAAGGAGATCGTCTTCCACAGCGAGAACGGCATCCTCGGCATGGGCCCCGCCCCGGCGCCCGGCGAGGGCGACCCGGAGCTGATCAACGCCGGGAAGCAGCAGGTCACGCTCGTGCCCGGCGGCTCGTTCTTCCACCACACCGACTCGTTCATGATGATGCGCGGCGGGCACATCGACGTGACGGTGCTCGGCGGCTACCAGGTCTCCGAGCGCGGTGACCTCGCCAACTGGGCCACCGACGAGGTCGGCCACCCGCCGGCCGTGGGCGGCGCGATGGACCTGGCGGTCGGCGCCAAGCGGGTGCTGGTGCTGATGACGCACACCACCAAGGACGGCCGGCCGAAGATCCTCCCGCAGTGCACGTTCCCGCTCACCGCGGCCGCCGTCGTCGACCGCATCTACACCGAGCTGGCCGTCATCGAGGTCACCCCCGAGGGCCTCCTCGTCCGGGAGATGGTGGCGGGCCTCGCGCGGGATGAGTTGCAGTCCCGCACCGGGGCGCGGCTCGCCTTCGCCGACGACCTCGTCGCCCTGACCTAGGGGGCCACAAGCACGCTTTCGGCCCCTCGTCGTCGACCTGACAGGGGGGGCCAAAAGCACGCTTTTGGCCCTTACGTCGCGGACTGACCGGGGGGCCAAAAGCACGTTTTTGGCCCCTGTGGACAACCCGGACGGCGGGGCGTCGATCTACGCCACTCTGGCCCGGTGCCCGCGCGTCTCCTCCCCGGCGTCTTCATCGGCAGCCACGCGATCAGCGAGAAGCTGATCACCCGCAAGCAGCTGCGGGAGCGCAGCTACCGCCGTCTGGTCCAGGGCGTCTACGCCGATCCGACCCTGCCGCTGGACCACCGGCTGCGGTGCCGCGGCGTCGCGCTGCTCCTGCCCGCCGGCGCGGCGATCGGTGGCCACTCGGCGGCCGCATGGCACGGAGCGCCCTTCGCCGGCCCGAGGGACCCGGTCACGGTCGTGCGGCCCATCACGCTCCGCTGGAAGGGTCCCCGGGAGGTCCGGATGCACCAGACGGACCTGGACCCGCAGGAGGTGGAGATCCACGACGGCGTGCCGCTGACCTCGGCGCTCCGGACGGCGTGGGACCTGTCGGCCCTCGAACCCGTGGGTACGGCGGTGGCCGCGCTGGACGCGATGGTCCGAGCGGGTGCAGTCGGCCTGCAGGAACTCGCCTCGATGGTCGAGCGCGGGCGCGGCAGGTGGGGCGTGACCCGCGTCCGCCGGGCGGTGGAGCTGGTCGATCCCAGCGCGGAGTCCCCGCCCGAGTCCCGGGTTCGGGTGGCCTTGGTGCTGTCGGGGTTGCGGCCTGTCCCGCAGTACGAGGTGTGCGTGGACGGCGAGGTCCTGGCGCACGTCGACCTCGCCTTCCCCGAGGCGCGGCTCGCGATCGAGTACGAGGGCGAGTACCACTTCGACGGCGTCCAGATCGCCCGTGACGACGTTCGGTACGAGCGCCTGCTGGCGGCCGGCTGGCGGGTGATCCGGCTCAGTGCGCCCGACCTGCGTCACCTCGATGCCGTCGTCACCCGGGTCCAGAACGAGCTCGAGCGCGCACGCTGAAGGGCCAAAAGCGTGCTTTTGGCCCCGGTACCCCGGACTTCGGCGAGAGTCGATGCTCCGGACGCCGGATGAGGCCGATCGCTTCGAGCCCGTAGTGTTTCTGCTCGATCCGGTCCGGGCACGACGCCAGGCATGCTCCGAGAGTGCACGCTGGTCGTGCCCACGATCGGGCGCCCCTCGCTCGACGTGCTCCTCGACGCGCTCGCCGCCGCACCCGGGCCGCGCCCGGCGGAGCTGGTCCTCGTCGACGACCGGACGTCCGGGGAGCCGCTGCGGCCGGAACGCCCCGGCCTGCCGCCGGTCCGCGTCGTCCGCACCGGAGGCGGTGGCCCCGCCCGCGCGCGGAACCTCGGCTGGCGCACCGCCCGCACGGAGTGGATCGCCTTCCTCGACGACGACGTCGTCCCCGATCCCGACTGGTACGAGCGGCTGACCCGCGACCTGGCCGAGCTGCCGGCCGACGTCGCCGGCAGCCAGGGCCGCGTCCGGGTGCCCCTGCCCGAGCACCGCCGCCCCACCGACTGGGAGCGCGGCACCGCCGGCCTGGCCACGAGCTCCTGGATCACCGCCGACCTCGCCTACCGCCGCAGCGCGCTGTCGGCCGTCGGCGGCTTCGACGAGCGCTTCCCGCGCGCCTTCCGGGAGGACTCCGACCTGGCGCTGCGGGTCATGGACACCGGCGCACGGCTGGTCCGCGGCGAGCGCTGGATCACCCACCCGGTCCGGCCGACCGACCGCTGGGTGAGCGTGCGGGTGCAGGCCGGCAACGCCGACGACGTCCTCATGCGCCGGCTGCACGGCCGCGACTGGCGCGCCCTGCACCGGGCGAACGCGCCGCTGGGCCGCCGTCCGCAGCACACCGCCGTGACCGCCGCGGGGCTCGCCGCCGCCGGCCTCGCGATCGCCGGCAAGCCTCGGGCCGCGACGCTGGCGGCCGCTGCCTGGGTGGCCGGGACGGCGGAGTTCGCCTGGCGCCGCATCGCCCCGGGACCACGCACCCGCGACGAAGTCACCACGATGCTGCTCACGAGCGCCGCGATCCCGTCGCTGGCCACCTGGCACTGGCTGAAGGGCGTCGTCCGCCACCGGGACGTGCCGCGCTGGAGGGGGCTGCCCGACCTGGTGCTCTTCGACCGCGACGGCACGCTGGTCCGCGACTACCCCTACAACGGGGACCCGGCGCTGGTGACGCCGGTGCCCGGCGCCCGCGAGGCCGTCGACGCCCTGCGGGCGCGCGGGGTCAGGATCGGGGTGGTCAGCAACCAGTCCGGCGTGGCCCGCGGCCTGATCACCCGGGCGCAGGTGGACGCCTGCATGGCGCGGCTGGAGGAGCTGCTCGGCCCGTTCGACACGCTGCAGGTCTGCCCGCACGGTCCCCACGACGGCTGCGCCTGCCGCAAGCCTGCTCCCGGCATGGTCAAGGCGGCCTGTGCCGAGCTCGACGTCGACCCCGCCCGCTGCGTGGTCATCGGCGACATCGCCGCCGACGTCGAGGCGGCCGGTGCCGCGGGCGCGGCCGGGATCATGGTGCCGACGCCGGTCACACGGAAGGCCGAGGTCGCCGCCGCGCCGCACGTCGCGCCCACCCTCACCGCGGCGGTCGACGACGTCCTGGGCGGCCGCTGGTGACCGGCCGGACGGTCCTCGTCGTCCGGCTGGACAACGCCGGGGACGTGCTGCTGCAGGGGCCGCTGGTCCGGGCCGTCGCGCACGGCGCCGAGCGGGTCGTCTTCCTCGCGGGCCCCGCCGGAGCGGCCGCCGCCGAGCTGCTGCCCGGCGTCGACGAGGTGTGGACCTGGGCCTGCCCGTGGATCCTCGGCGACCCGCCCTCCGTCGACGCCGGCGACCTCGCCGCCGTCACCGAGCGGGTGCGGGCGCTCGCACCCGACGAGGCGATCATCTCGACGTCGTTCCACCAGTCGCCGCTGCCGCTGGCGCTGCTGCTCCGCACGGCCGGGGTGCCGCGGATCAGCGCGGTCAGCGTCGACTACCCGGGGTCGCTGCTCGACGTGCGCCACACCGTCGACGACGACCTGCCCGAACCGGAGCGAGCGCTCTCCCTCGCCCGCGCCGCCGGGTTCGACCTCCCGCCGAGCGACGGCGGCCGCCTCGCCGTCCGCCGCCCCCTGCCGGCGATCGCGCACGAGCCCGGCTACGTCGTCGTCCACCCCGGTGCCTCCGTGCCGGCCCGCGCCTGGCCGCCGGAGCGCTGTGCCGAGGCGGTCGAGGCGCTCGCCGACGCCGGCCACCGGGTGCTGGTCACCGGCGGCCCGGCCGAGCGGGAGCTGACCGCGTTCGTCGCGGGCAGCCGGGGCGTGGACCTGGGCGGGACGACGTCGCTGGCCGAGATGGCCGCGCTGCTCGACGGCGCCGCCGCGGTGGTCGTCGGCAACACCGGGCCGGCGCACCTCGCCGCCGCCGTCGGCACGCCCGTGGTCTCGCTGTTCGCGCCGGTCGTGCCGGCGGAGCGCTGGGCGCCCTACGGCGTCCCGACGGTGCTGCTCGGCGACCAGGCCGCCCCCTGCGCCGGCACCCGTGCCCGCGCGTGCCCCGTGCCCGGTCACCCCTGCCTGACGTCGGTGACCGCGCACGACGTCGTCGCCGCCGTCGAGAAGCTGGTCAGCGCATGAAGGTCCTGGTCTGGCACGTGCACGGCTCGTGGACGACGGCGTTCGTCCAGGGCGCGCACGAGTACCTGATCCCCGTGGTGGAGGGCCGCGGCCCGGACGGGCTGGGCCGCGCCCGCACCTGGGACTGGCCGGCGTCGGCCCGCGAGGTGACCCCGGCCGACCTGCGCGACGAGCAGCCCGACGTCGTCGTCCTGCAGCGGATGCGCGACCTGGAGCTCGTGCGCGAGTGGCTGGGCCGCGAGCCCGGCCGCGACCTGCCGGCGGTCTTCCTCGAGCACAACGCGCCCGGGCTGGAGCCCGACGCCGAGCCGGTGCCGTACACGCGGCATCCGATGGCCGGCCAGGACGCCGTCCCGATCGCCCACGTCACCCACTTCAACCGGCTGTTCTACGACAACGGCCGCGCGCCGACGACGGTGATCGAGCACGGCATCGTCGATCCCGGCGAGCGCTGGACCGGCGAGCTGGAGCGCGCCGCCGTCGTCGTCAACGAGCCGGTGCGCCGCGGCCGCACGGTGGGCGCGGACCTGATCCCCGGGCTGGCGGAGGTCGCGCCGGTCGACGTCTTCGGCATGGGGCTGGCCGGGCTGCACGCGGCGCACGGGCTGGACCCCGCGCGGGTCGCGCTGTTCGACGACCCGCCGCAGGCCACGATGCACGCCGAGCTGGCCCGCCGCCGCGTCTACGTGCACCCGGTGCGCTGGACCTCGCTCGGCCTCTCGCTGCTGGAGGCGATGCACCTGGGCATGCCGGTGGTCGCGTTGGCCACCACCGAGGCGGTCGAGGCGGTGCCGGCCGAGGCCGGCGTGCTCTCCACCCGCCCCGAGCGGCTCTGGGCGGCGGTGCGCACCTTCCTGCACGACCCGGACGCCGCCCGGCTGGCCGGCAAGGCCGCCCGCGCCGCCGCACTCGAGCGCTACGGACTCGACCGCTTCCTGCGCGACTGGGATGCGCTCCTGGAGGAGGTGACCCGATGAGGATCGACCTGGTCAGCGAGCACGCCAGCCCGCTCGCCGCGATCGGCGGGGTGGACGCCGGTGGCCAGAACGTGCACGTCGCGGCGCTCGCCGCGGGCCTCGCCGCGCGCGGGCACGCCGTCACCGTGCACACCCGGCGGGACGACGAGGCGCTGCCCGAGCGCGTCGTCACGCAGGACGGCTACGAGGTCGTGCACGTGCCCGCCGGCCCGGCCCGCGAGCTGCCCAAGGACGACCTGCTGCAGCACATGCCGGAGTTCGCCTGGCACCTGCGCCGCTCCTGGGCCGCCGCGCCACCCCAACTGGTCCACGCGCACTTCTGGATGAGCGGCCTCGCCTCGCTCGACGCCGCCGGTGCGATCCCCGTGCTGCAGACCTTCCACGCGCTCGGCTCGGTCAAGCGCCGCCACCAGGGCGACGCCGACACCTCGCCGGGCGACCGGATCGAGCTGGAGCGGTCGCTGTGCCGCCGGGTCAGCCACGTCGTCGCCACCTGCAGCGACGAGGTGTTCGAGCTGCGCCGCCTCGGGCTGACCACCGACCGCGTCTCGATCGTGCCGTGCGGCGTCGACACCGCGGTGTTCACCCCGGACGGGCCCGTCGCGCCGACGGGTGGGCGGAAGCGGCTGCTGGTGCTCGGCCGGCTCGTCGAGCGCAAGGGTCAGGACGACGCGGTGCGGGCGCTGCGCGCGGTCCCGGACGCCGAGCTGGTCGTCGTCGGGGGGCCCGCTCGGGACGCGATCGACGCCGACCCCGAGGTGCGCCGGCTGCGCGCCATCGCCGCCGAGGCCGGCGTCGCCGACCGGCTGGTCTTCGCGGGCTCCGTGGCCCGCGACGACGTGCCGGCCTGGATCCGCTCCGCCGACGTCGTCCTCGCCGTGCCCTGGTACGAGCCGTTCGGCATCACGCCGCTGGAGGCGATGGCGTGCGGGCGGCCCGTGGTGGCCACCGCCGTCGGCGGGCTGCAGGACAGCGTCGTCGACGGCGTCACCGGCGACCTCGTGCCGCCCCGCGAGCCGCAGCGTCTGGGCGAGGTGCTCGCGGCGCTCCTCGCCGACGACGCGCGCCGGGCCGCCTACGGCGCCGCGGGCGTCGCGCGGGCCCGCGCCCGCTACACGTGGACCCGCGTGGTCGCGGACACGGAATCCGTCTACCGGCAGGTGCTGACCAGCCGCCGCCCCGTGGGGGTCGCCCGATGAGCAGACCGCACTCCTTCTTCGAGAACGTGGCCGTCGAGGTGCCCGACCCCGGCACCTGCACCCACCTCACGGGTCGCGACCACGTCGCCTCGCTGACCGCCGCCCTCGGCTCGCTGAACCGCCAGCTCGACGTGCTGGACGACTGGGGCCGGCTGCTGGCCGGGGTGCTGTGCTCGGGCTCCCGCGGGCGGTTGCTGGCCGCCGGCAACGGCGGCAGCGCCGCGCAGGCGCAGCACCTGACCGCCGAGCTCGTCGGCCGCTACCGCGCGGACCGGCCGCCGTTCTCGGCGATCTGCCTCACCGCGGAGACCTCCTCGCTCACCGCGATCGCCAACGACTACCCGGCCGACGAGCTGTTCGCCCGCCAGGTCGAGGCGCACGGCCGCCCCGGTGACGTGCTGGTCCTGCTGTCCACGTCCGGCCGGTCGCCGAACGCCGTCGCCGCCGCCCGCCGGGCGCGGGAGTGCGGCATCACCACGCTGGCGATGACGGGTCCCGCGCCCAACCCGCTGGCCGCGGCGTGCGACGACGCCGTCTGCATCGACTCCCCCTGGACGGCGACGGTGCAGGAGTGCCACCTCGTCGCGCTGCACCTGGTCTGCGCCGCGTTCGACGCCGCCGTGCTGGCCGAGCCCGCCCGGGTGCCGTCGGGGCCGGTCCTGGGTCCGGCCCGATGACGGCGCCGCTGGTCGTCCTCGGCGACGCGCTGCTCGACGTCGACCTCGTCGGCTCTGCCTCCCGGCTCACCCCCGACGCGCCGGTGCCGGTGGTCGAGGACGTCGACCGCCGCGAGCGGCCCGGCGGCGCCGCGCTGGCCGCGG
>NZ_LWUA01000079.1:0-13859 GCF_005222955.1 Blastococcus sp. CCUG 61487
GCGGGACGGCCGGGGCGCGGTCGGGACGCAGCCCGGGGGATGGCCGCGGTCGACGGGTCGGCCGCGGCGGACAGCCGCTCGCGCGGCCGGCGGGGTCGAGCGGGCGACCTTGGGCGGCGCCGAGGCGAACCGGGAGGATCCGGTCCGGCCGGTGTCGGCGGCGGTGCGGTCGGCGCGGGAGGACCGCGCGGCGGGTTCGGCGGGCTCCACGTCCCCCCGGCGGCGGCCGAAGGCCGGACGTCCGCCGGGAGACTCCGCATCGGGACGGCGCTGGCGCACCGGCGGGTCGTCGGGGTCGTCCCAGCGACGACGTCGTGCGGCACGGGACGTGTCGATGCCGGCCTCGCGGAGGATCTCCGCCAGCGGGCGGCCTCCGGTGTCGGGGTTCCAGTCCGGTTCGGCCATCACACCCCTTCCATCGAGTCCAGCCTCCGCAGGATGACTCCCTCGCGCAGCGCCCACGGACAGATCCGGACGAACGGTACGTCCAGGAGGCGCATGGCGGCGGCAGCGACAGTCGCTCCCGCCGGAACCTGGTGGGCGCGGGACGACGAGACACCCGGCAGCTCCCCCAGCGCACCGGACGGGATGCGCGAGATGAAGCGCGTCAGCTGGTCCAGGCCGGTCATGGTCAGCTCCCGCGGCGCCCGGATGCCGGCTGCCGACGGCGCCGCGCCGGTCAGCCGCGCCAGCGTGCGGAAGGTCTTGCTCGTGGCGGCGACCAGGTCGGGGGTTCCCGCGGCGCGCAGCTGCTCGGCCGCCGGCTCCAGCAGCGCTGTCGCGTGCGCGTCGAGCGCCTCCAGCGCGGCGAGGTCGGGCCGTTCCCCCGCCAGGGCGCCGGGGAGGAACTTCCGCGTCATCCGCCCGGCCCCCAGCGGCAGCGACAGGGCGACGTCGGGCAGCTCGTCGATGCCGACGGCCATCTCCACCGAGCCGCCGCCGATGTCGATCACCAGCAGCCGGCCCGCGCTCCAGCCGAACCAGCGCCGGACGGCCAGGAAGGTCAGCTGGGCCTCCTCCTCCCCGGTGAGCACCTGCAGCTCCACCCCCGTCGCCTGGCGGACCCGGTCGAGGACCTCCAGCCCGTTGCGGGCGTCGCGGATCGCGGAGGTCACCAGCGCCATGAACTCGTCGCAGCGCTGCCGCTCCGCCTGGTCGATCGCCTCCTGCACCGACTGCAGCAGGGCCTTCTCGCCCACGCCCGTCAGCAGGTCGTCGGGGCCGATGTGCTCGGCCAGCCGCACCGGCCAGGAGTCGTCGTGCATCGGCGTGGGGTGGGCGCCGGGGTGGGCGTCCACGACCAGGAGGTGGACCGTGTTGGAACCGACGTCGAGCACACCCAACCGCATGGGTGCAGTCTGCCGGGGTCGCCCCGCATAGGCTGGGTGGGTGCCGGACTACCCGCCTGGCGAGGTGGCCCTCGACTTCCCGCGGGAGTGGGTGGAGTTCCCCGATCCCGCCGATCCCGAGCACCTCGTCCGCGCCGATCTCACCTGGCTCACGTCGGCGTGGACGTGCGTGTTCGGCCGCGGGTGCGCCGGCGTCGTGGAGGGGCGACCCGACGACGGCTGCTGCAACCACGGGGCCTTCTTCACCGACGAGGAGGACCTCGCGCGGGTCACCGACGCGGTGGCCGGGCTCGAGGACGACGACTGGCAGCTGGCACCTGTCGGCCGCGGCGCCTGGACGGAGCAGGACGACGCCGACGACGCCGACGACGCCGACGACGCCGACGACGCCGAGGAGGGCGTGCGCTCGCTGCGCACGCGGGTGGTCGACGGCGCCTGCGTGTTCCTCAACCGGCCGGGCTTCCCGGGCGGCGGCGGTTGCGCGCTGCACCGGATGGCGCTGCGGACCGGCCGCCATCCGCTGGAGACCAAGCCCGACGTGTGCTGGCAGCTGCCGGTGCGGCGCGAGCAGGAGCACGTGTCCCGGCCCGACGGCACCCGCGTGCTGGTGTCGACCATCGGGGAGTTCGACCGCCGCGGATGGGGGCCGGGCGGGCACGACCTGCACTGGTGGTGCACGGGCTCCCCCGCCGCGCACGTCGCCCCCGAGCCGCTGGTGGACACCTACGCGGCGGAGCTGACCGCGTTGCTCGGTGCGCCCGCCTACGCGGAGCTACGCCGGCTGACCGAGGCCCGCCTCGACCAGGGCCTCGTCGCTCCCCATCCGGCCAGTCCGCACCCCGTGCCGGTCGAGCTGCTGCGGCACCGCCCCGACCGCTGAGCCCGCCGTGGACGTCGTCCTGAACGTCTGGCGGTAGGCCCGCGGCGAGATCCCGCGGCGGCGGGTGAACTGCTCGCGCAGCCCGGCCGCGGTCCCGAACCCGACCAGCCGGGCGATCTCCTCGACCGGCGCATCGCTCTCCTCCAGCAGCGCCTCCGCGGCGGCCAGCCGCTGGCCGAGCAGCCAGGCGTGCGGCGTCGTCCCGGTCGTGGCCTTGAACCGGCGGGCGAACGTGCGCGGGCTCATCAGGGCCCGCCGGGCGAGCAGGTCGACCGAGATCTCCTCGGCCAGGTTGCCGGTCGCCCACTCCAGGACCGCGCCCAGCAGGTCGTCCTCGCAGGCCGGGACCGGTGCGTCGATGAACTGGGCCTGGCCGCCGTCGCGGTGCGGCGGGACGACCATCTCGCGGGCCAGCGCGTTGGCCGCGGCCGCACCCCACTCGCGCCGGACGAGGTGGAGCAGGGTGTCGACGCCGGCCGCCGTCCCGGCGCCGGTGATGACCTGCCCGTTGTCCACGTAGAGCACCGACGGGTCGACGGTGACCTCGGGGAACCTGGCGGCCAGCTCCCCGGCGTACTTCCAGTGCGTCGTCACCCGCATGCCGTCGAGCAGGCCGGCGGCGGCCAGCACGAAGGCTCCCGTGCAGTGGCTGACGATCGTGGCGCCCCGGGCGTGCGCCGCGCGGAACGCGTCGAGCAGCGCCGGCGAGGGCTCCCGGGCGAACAGCTCCCAGGCGGTGATCGAGACGATGTCCGAGCGTTCGAGCCGTTCGAGGCCGTGCTCCACGGTGATCGGGATGCCGGTGTCGGTGCGCAGGACGCCGGGCGCCTCGGTCACCAGGCCGAAGTCGAACCGGGGCAACCCCATGGCGCGGCGGTCATAGCCGAAGACCTCGGCGCAGACGCCGAGGCCGAAGCTGCCGACGAGACCGTCGGCGACGACGACGCTGACCACGAGCGGGCGGTCCGGGAGAGCCATGCCGCCATCATGGCAGGAATGTGGCGATAGTGGTCACTCCTGCCACTCGTCCCGCCGGCCGCCCGCGCGCACGCTTCTCCCATGTTGCTGATCACCTGCCCCGCCACCCGGTCCGACGAGCTGGTCGCGGACCGGTGCATCCGAGCGGTCACCAACCACCCGACGCACATCGCGATGCACGTGGAGTGCCCCGCCTGCGGGCGCACGCACGTCTACCGGACCGGCCGGAAGCTCGCGGCCGCGACGGGACCGGTCCGGGAGGCGCGGGTGCCGATCCCTGCCTGAACCGCGCGCTCGCGCGGCCCGGCCCGTCTCACGCCTCGAACTTGTAGCCCAGACCGCGCACGGTGAGCAGGTGCTTCGGGTTGGCGGGGTCGGGCTCGATCTTGGCCCGCAGCCGCTTGACGTGGACGTCGAGGGTCTTGGTGTCGCCCACGTAGTCCGAGCCCCACACCCGGTCGATCAGCTGACCGCGGGTGAGCACCCGGCCGGCATTGCGCAGCAGGAACTCCAGCAGGTCGAACTCCTTGAGCGGGAGCGCGACGGGCTCGCCGTCGATGGCGACGACGTGCCGCTCGACGTCCATCCGCACCGGCCCCGCCTCGAGGACGGCGTCGGTGGACGCGGGCTCGGCCGCCTCCCCCCGCCGGCGGAGCACGGCCCGGATGCGGGCGACGAGCTCGCGGGCGGAGTACGGCTTGGTGACGTAGTCGTCGGCGCCGAGCTCCAGGCCCACGACCTTGTCGATCTCGCTGTCCTTCGCGGTCAGCATGATGATCGGCACGTTGCTGCGCGACCGCAGCTGGCGGCAGACCTCCGTGCCGGGCAGGCCCGGCAGCATCAGGTCCAGCAGCACGATGTCCGCCCCCGCCTTGTCGAACTCGGCGAGCGCCTCGGGCCCCGTGCCCGCCACGACGGCGTCGAAGCCCTCGCGGCGCAGCATGTAGGACAACGCGTCGGAGAAGGACTCCTCGTCCTCCACCACCAGCACGCGGGTCATGCGGTCCCCTTTCCGGGGTCGACGGCGACGGTCTCGCCGGAGGGTGGTGCGTCGGGCTCGGGCGGCGGCGCGGCCAGCGGGATCCGGAGCGTGAAGGTCGAGCCGAGGCCCTCCTCGCTCCACACCGTCACCGACCCGCCGTGGTTGCTGGCCACGTGCTTGACGATGGCCAGGCCGAGTCCGGTGCCGCCGGTGCTGCTGGCCCGTGACTGGTCGACGCGGTAGAAGCGCTCGAAGATGCGCTGCCGGTCCTTGCGCGGGATGCCGATCCCGCTGTCGGTGACGCTGATCTCGGCGAACCCGGACCGGGCGCGGGCGGCCACGGCGATGCGCGACTCCCCCGTGCTGTACGCGACCGCGTTGGCCAGCAGGTTGGTGACCGCGGTGGCCAGCTGGCTCTCCACCCCGCGCACCACCAGGCCGGTCTGCCCGCCGACGGCGATGTCGAGGTCCTTGGACCGGGCCGCGGTGCGGGTCCTGTCGACGGCCTCGGCCAGCACGCCGTCGACCGGCACCGGCGCCAGGTCGGGCAGCGGCTCCCCGCCCTGCAGCCGGGAGAGGTCGATGAGCTCGCGCACCAGCCGGGCCAGCCGATCGGCCTCGTGGGCGATCCGGTTGGCGAACCGCTGCACGGCCTCGGGGTCGTCGGCCGCGCCCTCGATCGCCTCGGCCAGCAGGCTCAGGGCGCCCACCGGCGTCTTGAGCTCGTGCCCGACGTTGGCGACGAAGTCGCGCCGGACCGCCTCGGTGCGGCGCGCCTCGGTGACGTCCTGCAGCACCAGCGCCACCGGACCCGGCGGCGGCGCCGTGCCGCTCTCCAGCCGCACCCCGTGCACGTTCATCGTGCGCGGTCCGGCGCCGACCAGATCGCTGGGCAGCCGCACGTCGGTGCGCCGGCTGCCCCGGGCGCGGACGGTGTGCGACAGCTGGAGCAGCTCGGGGACCAGGAGCCGGTCGCCGCGCACGATGCCCAGCGCCCGCGCGGCGGGATTGGCCAGCAGCACGGCGTCGTCGACGTCGACGACGACCACGGCGGGATCCATGAGGTCCAGCAGCCGGCGCGCCATGGCCGCCTCCGGCCGGGCGACCACCGGGGCCGCGGTGCGGGTCCGGCGGTCGCGCCGGGTGCCGAGCACGACGGCGACGGCCACGGCCCCACCGAGGACCAGGCCCACCACCAGCGCGACGAGCGGACTCACGACCTCGATGCTAGGTCGACAGGGGCACGTCACCGGCCGGTTCGCCCGAACGGGCCCTCCGGGCGAGGGACTGTTCACGCGGGCGTGGGGAGGCGTTCACCTGGCCGCGACCGGGCACCCCCGGGACGGGCCTACGGTCATGGGGCGACCGGTGCGGCGAGGTGCCGCGCCCAGGGAGGACGACGTGCGCGACAGCTACCACGAGGAACTCGACGACATCCGCAGCTGTCTGGTCGAGCTGGCCAACACCGTGGGTTCCCAGATGAGCACGGCCACGACGGCGCTCCTCGACGCCGACGTGACCCTCGCCGACATCGTGATCGCCGGCGACGAGCACATCGACGCGACCCGGGAGGACATCGACCAGCGGTGCTTCACGCTGCTGGCCCGCCAGCAGCCGGTGGCCACCGACCTGCGCACGATCGTCGTCTCCACCCGCATCGCCAGCGATCTCGAGCGGATGGGCGACCTCGCCGAGCACATCGCCAAGGTGGCCCGGATGCGCTTCCCCGACCACGCCGTCCCCCAGGAGGTGCGGCCGGCGTTCCTGGAGGCCGGTCACGTCGCGGAGATGCTGGTGACGAAGGCCGGCACGGTCATCGCCACGCGCAACGTCGAGAAGGCCCGCGAGCTCGAGACCGACGACGACGCGATGGACCGGATCCACCGCGGCCTGTTCCGCGAGCTGCTGTCGGACAGCTGGCCCTACGGCGTCGAGTCGGCGATCGACGTGACGCTGCTCGGCCGCTACTACGAGCGCTTCGCCGACCACGCCGTCAGCGTCGCCCGCCGGGTCGTCTACCTGGTCACCGGCGAGCGGCACGTCCCGGAGGCCGGCACCCCGCTGTGACCTACTTCTTGCCCTGGTTCTTGACGGCCTCGATGGCGGCCGCGGCCGCGTCCGGGTCGAGGTACTCGCCGCCCGGCTTCACCGGGCGCAGGTCGTCGTCCAGGTCGTAGCGCAGCGGGATCCCGGTCGGGATGTTCAGCCCGACGACCTCGTCCTCGCCCATGCCGTCGAGGTGCTTCACCAGCGCGCGCAGGCTGTTGCCGTGCGCGGCGACCAGCACGGTCCTGCCCTGCCGCAGGTCCGGGACGATCTCGTCGTACCAGTACGGCAGCATCCGGACGACGACGTCGGCGAGGCACTCGGTGGCCGGGCGGGCCTCCGGCGGGAGGAACGAGTAGCGGGCGTCGCCGTCCTGGCTGAACTCGTCACCGGGGTCGATCGGCGGAGGCGGCGTGTCGTAGGACCGGCGCCAGATCATGAACTGCTCCTCGCCGTACTCGGCGAGCGTCGCGGCCTTGTCCTTGCCCTGCAGCGCGCCGTAGTGCCGCTCGTTGAGCCGCCAGGAGCGCTTCACCGGGATCCACTGGCGGTCGGCCTCGTGCAGCGCCAGCTCCGCGGTCATGATCGCGCGGCGCAGCAGCGAGGTGTGCGAGACGTCGGGCAGCAGCCCGTGCTCGACCAGCAGCTGCCCCCCGCGGGCGGCCTCGGTGCGCCCCTTGTCGGTCAGGGGCACGTCGACCCAGCCGGTGAACAGGTTGGCCTTGTTCCACTCGCTCTCGCCGTGGCGGAGCAGCACGAGGGTTCCCGTCGCAGTCACGGGGGTCATCCTGCCCGACCGTGCGCCGCCGGCCAGCCGGGGGAGTTCAGCGGGGGGCGGGGCTGTCCCGCAGCCGCGGGTCGGGGGTGAGCACCTCGCGCCGCCCCGGCAACCAGACCAGCACGATGACGATGGCGAACGCGGCGGCCACGGCGGTGCCCAGCGCGGTGACGTGCATGGCGTCGACGAACGCGGCGCGGGCGGGTTCGACGATGCTCGCCGCCGCGGCGGCGGCCTCGGCGTCGCCGGTGGCCTGGACCCCGCGGACCGCCTGCAGGGTGTCGATGATCGAGTTCCCGGCCTCGTCCCGGACCTCCTCCGGGAGCACCTCGGTGGCGTCCCCGAGGAAGGCCGAGTAGCTCGCGGCGAGCAGCGAGCCCAGGCTGGCCACGCCGAGCGCGCCCCCGACCTGGCGGACCGAGTTGTTCACCGCGGCGCCGGCGCCGGCCTTCTCGCGCGGGACGACGGACATGATCGACTCGGTCGCCGGCGCCATGACCGCGCCCATGCCCACGCCCTGGACGAGGAAGATCCCCAGCACCAGCCAGACCGGTGCGTCCACGCCGAGCAACTGGTAGCCGAGGAACGACAGCGTGATGAGGGTGAACCCCACCGCGCAGACCGCCTTGGCGCCGTAGCGCTCCGCGAGCACCGAGCTGCGGGGCGCCATGACCGCCATGCCGAGCGCGGTCGGGATGAGCGCGGCCCCGCTCTGCAGGGGGCTGTAGGCCAGTACGCCCTGCAGGTAGTAGACGGAGAAGAACGTGGCGCCGAGCAGGGCGAAGAAGTTCAGCCCGAGCGCGCCGGCTGCCGCGGAGAAGGCGGGGTTGCGGAACAGCGACACGTCCAGCGCCGGGTGGGTCGAGCGCCGCTGGAGCTGGATGAACACCGCCAGGAGCAGCAGCCCGCCGACGAGCGGGACGAGCACGCCCGGCGTCGTCCAGCCCGCGCCCTCGCCGCCGCGGATGATCCCGTACACCAGGCCCCCGAGCGCCACGATGGACAGCAGCACCCCCGGGACGTCCAGCCGGCCCGGCGACGGGTCCTTCGATTCGGGGACGACGGCGAGGACGGCGACGATGCCGAGCACCGCGACGGGCACGCCGATGAGGAAGACCGAGCCCCACCAGAAGTGCTGGAGGGCCAGGCCCCCGGCCAGCGGCCCACCGGCGACGGCGATGCCCGCGGTCCCGGCCCAGACGCCGATGGCCCGGCCGCGCTCGGGGCCGGGGAAGACGTTGGTGATGACCGCGAGGGTGGTGGGCTGCACGGCCGCGCCGCCGACGCCCATGACCGCCCGCCAGACGATCAGCTCGACGGGGCCGTCGCTGAAGGCCGCCATGATCGAGCCGAACGCGAAGATCGACAACCCGATGAGCAGCACCCGGCGGCGGCCGATGCGGTCACCGATGACGCCCCAGCTGAACAGCAGCCCGGCGAACACGAGGATGTAGGCGTCCACCGCCCACTGCAGCTCCGCCTGCGTGGCGCCCAGGTCGCGCTGCAGGGTGGGCAGCGCGACGTTGAGGATCGTGTTGCCCATGATCACCACGAGCAGGCACACCGTCATGGTGGCGAGCACCCACCAGCGGCGGGCGTAGCCGGGCGGGAGTTCCTCGGCCGGGGCGGTGTCCGTCGCCGTCACGCCCCGTCGGCGGGATCGGCGTCCTTCGGCGGGGCGGAGCCGCGTCGGGGCTCGACGAAGGCCGCGAACGCCTCGAGGTTCTTCAGCGACTCACCGCGCTTCACCCGCCACTCCCACTCGCGGCGGATCGACGTCCCGAAGCCGATCTCGAGCATGGTGTTGAAGTGGTCGTCGGCGTAGCTGAGCACCGATCCGAGGATCCGGTCGAGCTCCTCGGGCGTCACCGCGGCGTGCGGCAGCCGGCCGGTCAGGTACACGTCGCCGACGTTGTCGATCGAGTACGCGACGCCGTACATCCGGGCGTTGTGCTGGAGCAGGAAGCTCCACAGCTGCTCGCGGTTCTCGTCCGGCTGGCGGCAGACGAACGCCTCGACCCGCAGCGCGTGCTCCCCGACGCTCAGCCCGCAGACGGTCTTGAGCTTCTTGGTGCCCGGCAGGTCGACCACCCAGGTGCCCGGGGCCGGGTGCTCGTGCACCAGCTCGGCGTCGCGCAGCGTCTGCTCGATGACCGCGTCGAGCTCCTCCACCGACCGGCCGGTCATCGGGCCACCTGCACGTCGGGGAGAGCGCGGAGCGGGGCGAGCAGCCGCTCGCGCACCGGACGGACGGCGGCGGACGTCATGTCCCGCGCCGCCGAGGCGTACGCCTCGACGAGGGCGTCGGCGGTGCGGTCCCACGAGAACCGCGCCGCGTGCCGGCGGGCACCGGCGGCCAGCAGCTCCCGGCGGGCGAGCACCGCGCGGACCGCGACGGCGTAGTCGGCCGGGTCGTGGCCGGCGACGAGCACGCCCGAGACGCCGTCGCGGACCGCCGTCGGCAGCCCGCCGACGGCGGCGACCACCACGGGCGTGCCGCAGGCCTGTGACTCCAGCGCCACCAGCCCGAAGGACTCGTTGTGGCTCGGGACGACGGTGACGTCGGCGGCGCGGTAGTGCTCGGCGAGCCGGTCGGGCGGCTGCGGGGGGAAGAACGTCACGACGTCGGCGATGCCGAGGTCGCCGGCCAGCTTCTGCAGCTGCTCGGGCGCATCGAGGCCGGAGCCACTGGGCGCACCCACCACGTGCACGCGCAGCCGGTCGCGCAGCGCCGGGTCGTCGGCGAGCATCCGCGCGGCGGCGTGCAGCAGGACGTCGGGAGCCTTGAGCGGCTGGATGCGGCCGACGAACAGCAGGACGACGGCGTCCTCCGGCATCCCGACCGCGCGCCGGGCGGCCGCCCGGTCGGCGGGGCGGAACCGATCGAGGTCGACCCCGGGCGGGACGACGAGGGTGCGGGCCGGGTCGGCGCCGTAGAGGCGGACCAGCTGCCGGGCCTCCTCGTCGGTGTTGGCGATCAGCCGGTCGGCCTCGGCGACCACCTGCTCCTCGCCGAAGACGCGGGCCCGCGGCTCGGGCCGGTCACCGGCGGCCAGCGCCTCGTTCTTCACCTTGGCCAGCGTGTGGGCGGTGTGGATCAACGGCACGCTCCACCTGTCGCGGGCCAGCCAGCCGACCTGGCCGGACAGCCAGTAGTGCGAGTGGACGACGTCGTAGTAGCCCGGCTCGTGCTGCGCCTCCTCGCGCAGCACCGCCGCGGTGAACGCGCACAGCTGCGCGGGCAGCTCCTCCTTGCCCAGGCCCTCGAACGGGCCGGCGTGCACGTGCCGGACCGTGACGCCCGGGCTCATCTCGACCACGGGCGGCAGGTCGCTGGAGGTGGCGCGGGTGAAGATGTCGACGGCGATGCCGCGGGCGGCCAGCCGCCGCGACGCCTCGACGATGTAGACGTTCATCCCGCCCGCGTCGCCGGCTCCGGGCTGGTCGAGCGGGCTGGTGTGCACCGAGAGGGTCGCCACCCGCCGGGGCGCGCCGGGACGGGACAGGCGGTGAGGGGGCACGCGGTTTCCCTCCCGCTCTGCGTTGCCGTGATCCGGACCGGTCGCGGGGGTGAACGTCGGACACCCCGCCGGTCTTCCATCCTGCAACAGGGTCAGGATGACCACATGTCTGGTGTCCCACCTCTCACCCGGACCGGTGCCCCGTCGCTCCCCGGGACCGGGCGCACCGCCGTCGTCACCGGGGCGTCCAGCGGGATCGGCGCGGCCACCGCCACCCGGTTGGCCGCCGAGGGCTTCGACGTCGTCCTGGGCGCCCGGCGCCTGGACCGGCTGCAGGAGCTGGCCGCCTCGATCGGCGGCCGGGCGCTGCCGTTGGACGTCACCGACGCCGACTCGGTCGAGGCCTTCGTCGCCGCCCTGGACCGGGTCGACGTGCTGGTGAACAACGCCGGCGGCGCCTTCGACGCGAACCCGGTCGCCGACGCCGACCTGGAGTCGTGGGCGCGCACCTACGACGTGAACGTCCTCGGCACGGTGCGGCTGACCAAGGCGCTGCTCCCCGCGCTGATCGCCTCGGGCGCCGGCGACGTGCTGTTCGTCGGCTCGACCGCGGGCCTGGTCTCCTACGAGGGCGGGGCGTCCTACACCGCGGCCAAGCACGGGGTGCACACGCTGGCCGGGACGCTGCGGCTGGAGCTGTTCGACCAGCCGGTGCGGGTCATCGAGATCGCGCCGGGGATGGTGCGCACGGAGGAGTTCTCGTTCAACCGCCTGGGGTCGGAGGCCGAGGCGGACGCCGTCTACCGCGGGGTGCGGGAACCCCTGGTCGCCGAGGACGTCGCCGACTGCATCGCCTGGGCGCTCACCCGCCCGCACCACGTGAACGTGGACCTGCTGGTCGTGCGCCCGCGGGCGCAGGCCGCGCAGCACAAGGTCCACCGCGAGGAGAGCTGAGGCCGTGGAGATCCGCGAGGCGGCCGAGGCCGACTGGCCGGCGCTGTTCCCCGTCTTCGACGCCGTGGTGCGGGCCGGGGACACCTACGCCTACCCGGAGGGGCTCTCCTCGGCGGAGGCCCGGGCGGTGTGGATGGAGCCGCCGCCGTGGCGGACCGTGGTCGCCGTCGACGAGGGCGAGGTGCTGGGCACCGCGAAGCTGGGCCCGAACCGGCCCGGCCGCGGCGCCCACGTGGCGACGGCCAGCTTCATGGTCGCGGCCGCCGCCCGCGGCCGTGGGGTCGGCCGAGCGCTCGGCGAGCACGTCGTCGACCTCGCCCGGGCCAACGGGTACCGGGCGATCCAGTTCAACGCCGTCGTCGAGACCAACACCGCCGCCGTCGCGCTCTGGCGCTCGCTCGGCTTCCGCATCCTGACCACGGTCCCGGGCGCCTTCGACCACCCGGACCACGGGTACGTCGGGCTGCACGTCATGTACCTGGAGCTGGTGCCCGCCTGACAGCGAGGACGGCGGCGCGTCAGGGGCGGACGGCGGTGGGCTCCCGGTCCAGGTGGACGCCGAACCTCTCCCGCACGGTGGCGACGATGCGGTCGGCGAAGGCGAGCAGCTCGGCCGCGGTGGCGCCGTCCTCCGTGGTGAGCGCCAGGCTGTGCCGCGACGACGTCCCCACCTTGCCCTCGCGGGTGCCCCGCCCGAAGCCGGCGTGCTGGACGAGCCAGGCGGCGCTGAGCTTCACCTGCCCGTCCTCGGCCGGCCAGCTCGGGCAGCCCTCGACGGCGCGCTCGGCCGGGACGATCGGATTGGTGAAGAACGATCCGGCGCTGCGCGAATCCGGATCGGCGGGGTCCCAGACCATCCCCTTGCCGCGGCGCAGGCCCAGCACGGCCTCGCGGACCTCGGCCAGCGGCGCGCGCTCGCCGATCTCCACCCCCAGGGTGCGGGCGAGCTCGGCGTAGCCGACCGGCCGGGAGAGGTCGCCCGGGTGCATCTCGAACCGCACCTCGAGGACGACGAACCTGCCGGGCTCGCGCTTGAGCCGGCTGTCCCGGTACGCGAACCCGCACTCGGCCGGCGCCAGCACTCGCTCGGTCTTCTCGGCGCGGTCGTACACGCGGACGGCGGTGATCGTCTGGGCGACCTCCTGGCCGTAGGCGCCCACGTTCTGGATCGGCGTCGCCCCCGTCGAGCCGGGGATCCCGGAGAGCGCCTCCACGCCGGCCAGCCGCTGCTCGACGGTGTACGCGACGAGGTCGTCCCAGTCGTGCCCGGCCTGGACGGCGAGCCGACCGCCGTCGCGCTCGACGCCGCGGGAACGGACCAGCACGACGTCCCCGGGCCAGCCCTCGTCGGGAGCGACGACGTTCGAGCCGCCGCCGAGCACCAGCAGGGGGCGGCCGGCCTCGTCGGCGTCCCTGACGGCGGCGACCAGGTCGTCGGCGGACTCCACGACGACCAACCGCTCGATCGGGCCACCGACGGCGAGGGTGGTGAGCTCCGCCAGGCGGACGCCGTGTCGAACCTGCACGGGTCCACGCTAGCCGGGGCTAGGCTCCGCACCGGTGAGCGACCACAAGCAGCGGGCCTCGCTGTCCCCGCAGCCGCAGCGCAAGGCGCCCCGGCTGGCCGCCGGACGCGCGCGTGCCCTCGGGTTGCCGACGCGGGGCACCACCAACGCCAACCGGCTGCGCCGGGTCGACCGCTGGCTGCTCGCCACCCAGGTCCCCCGGCTGCGCGACGCCGCGCGCCCGCTCGTCGTCGATCTCGGCTACGGCGCCTCCGCCGTCACCACCCTGGAGCTGGCCGAGCGCCTGGCGCCGGAGGTCGACGGCCTCGAGGTCGTCGGGCTGGAGATCGACCCCGCCCGGGTGGCCGCGGTGGCGGCCGAGCGCGACCCGCCGCGGGTCGACTTCCGGGTCGGCGGCTTCGAACTGGCCGGCCTGCGCCCGGTCCTGGTGCGGGCCTTCAACGTGCTGCGCCAGTACGACGAGGAGTCCGCCGCCCGCGCCTGGGAGACCATGTGCGCCGCGCTCGCGCCGGGTGGACTGGTGGTCGAGGGCACCTGCGACGAGTGGGGACGCCGCTCGACCTGGGTGGCGCTGGACGCCGAGGGGCCGCTGACGCTCACGCTGGCCGCTCGGGTCTCCGACATCGCCACGCCCTCGGACCTGGCCGAGCGGCTGCCCAAGGCGCTGATCCACCACAACGTCCCCGGGCAGCCGGTGCACGAATTCCTGCGTGCCTTCGACGCCGCCTGGGCCGGCGCGGCCGGGCTGTCCACCTTCGGGCCGCGGCAGCGGTGGGTGGCCGCGGTCGAGGCGCTCGCGGAGCAGGGCTGGCCGCTGGTCGGCTCCAGCCGCCGGTGGCGGCACGGCGAGGTGACGGTGCGCTGGTCGGCGGTCGCTCCGGCCTGAACGTCCACGCCATCGCGTT
>NZ_LWUA01000079.1:14109-22569 GCF_005222955.1 Blastococcus sp. CCUG 61487
GAACGTCCACGCCACCGCGTTCCCGCGGGAACGTCCACGCCACCGCGTTCCCGCGGGAACGTCCACGCCACGCCTAGGTTCTCCGGGTGGACGTGATCGTCGAGGTCGGTGGCTGGGAGCACGAGTGCTGCGGGGACGCCATCGAGCGGAACCAGCTCGTGGACTTCCGCTGCATCCGCTACCGGGGACCCGACGGCCGTGCCCGCCTGGCCGAGTCGCACCACGACGGCCTCGACGTCCCGGCCGAGGAGCGGGTGTCCGGCCGGGTGGCCGACATCCACGTGGTCGGGGGCCCGGGTGCCGCCCGGCCGGTCCTCCGCATACCGAGCGGGCGGGCCCTCCGTGGATTCGACGACGTCGACGACGGCCACCTCGAGGACCCGTGGACCGGTGAGGTCATCGAGGGCGAGGACCCGGCGTTCCTGGTGACCGTGCGGACGTCGGGCCGGCCGGCGCGGGCCCCGCGGTCGACGCGGCTCACTTGATGGCCAGCGCGTTCGCCGGGGAACCGATGCCGCCGGGCATGTGGAGCGGGGCGCTGCAGAGCAGGAACTCGTACCGCCCGTCCGCCGCGCAGTCGGCGGCCAGGTCCGCGAGCTCCCACAGCTCGCCGACGGCCAGCCCGAACTGACCGATCAGGATGTTGTGCAGGAAGCCGAAGGGAGCGGCTTCGGCGCGGAAATCCGGCGGCCAGACCTCGAGCGCGGGTGCGTCGCTGACGAACGCGGCCGCGCCGCTGTCCCACACGTACCGGGCCATCGCCTCGGTGTGCTCGATGCCGGCCGCCGTCAGGCCCCCCGGCCGCGCCATCGCGGAGCGGGCGGCCCGGTCCTGCCCCCGGTACCACTCCACGAAGCCGGTGCGGAGCAGCACGACGTCGCCGGGGCGCAGCTCGACGCCGGCAGCGCGCCGAGCCAGTTCGAGGTCCTCCACCGTCAGGGCGGTGCTGGTACCGGGGTCGAGCGGCCGCCCGGCAGCGGCCAGCGCCCGGCCCACGTCGAGCAGCACACCCCGCCCCGCGATGCCGCGCTCCGCCCACTTCTCGATGCCGTTGCGCTCCCCGCGCGCGATCTCGGCGGCGCCGACGCCCTGGTAGAACGCGTTGGGCCGGTAGGCGACGTGCGAGAGGGCGTCCCACTGGCTCGACGCCTGCGGGTAGTAGTTGTCGTAGACGTCGTCGAACCCCGCGCCACCGGGCGAGGCGAGCCGGGTGTGGCGCACCGAGCCACGACCGAACAGGGGCGGGTCGAACAGGTCGTGCGGCGCGTTCAGCGGGAAGACCGCGCCCCGCGTCACCGAGCGCGCCGCAGCCGTCACCGCCTCGGCCGACTGGAGGTTCATCCGGCCGAGCTCGTCCCCCGGGCCGAAGACGCCCCAGCCGACCGGGGCGCCGGCGGCGTCCCGCGGTAGGTCGTCGTAGGGCGTCATCCCGCCCCCGGTCATGACGCGACCGCGGCGCCGATGAGCGATCGGGGATCCGCGGCGCCACGCGGGGGCCCGTCGGCCGGGAGCTCGATCAGGTGCGCGTGCCCGAAGCCCGCGGGGTCGGGCTCCGACCGCTCGACGCGGTGGCCGCGCTCCTCGAGGCCCTGCACCCAACCGTCCGGCGCGTGCTTCTCCACCCGGACGACGTGCTCACCGGGGCGGTCCCACACGTCGAACCCGGTGCCGCCCGGGACGTCGAGGACCCAGCGCGGCGCGCTGATCACCGCGCCCGGGTCCTCGCCGGCCACCAGCAGGCGGGCGAGCATCTGCAGCACGAGTTGCGGCTGCGAGTCCCCGCCCATCGTCCCGAGCACCGCACGCACCGAGCCGTCCGCGCGCGTCACGACCGCCGGAGCCAGCGTGTGCGGCGGTCGCCGACCCGGCCGGTACTCGGCCGGGTGCCCGCGCTCCAGGGTGAACCCGATTCCCCGGTTGTGCAGCAGGATTCCCGTGCCGGGCACCGCGACGTGGCTGCCGAAGCCCTTGGCGTTGGACTGGATGAGGCTCACGCCCGTGCCGTCGCCGTCGGTGGCGCACAGGAAGATCGTTCCGCCGTCCCGGTGGCGATCGGCTCCGGACCTCGCCCGCCGCGGGGCGAAGGCGGCGGCCAGCGCGTCGAGCCGGGCCGGCGCGACCAGTTCGGCGCCGTCCGCGCCGTCGAACAGCCGGTCCCGGCGGTCGTGCCCGGCCAGCCGGGCGGCCTCCACCGTCAGGTGCGCCCAGGCGGCGTCGTCCGGCGGCGCGTCGAGCCCGATCCGCTCGGCGATGCCCGCGGCGGCCAGCGCCACGTAGCCGGTCGAGTTCGGCGGGACCGTCCACACCCGGTGGCCCCAGACGTCCACGGCCAGCCCGTCCACCCACTCGGCCTGCGACCGGGCGAGGTCCTCGGGGAGGTACTCGCCCGCGCCGACCTCCAGCAGCCGCTCCCCGAACTCCCCGCCGTAGAAGCCGTCCCGGCCCTCGGCGATCACCGCCCGCAGCATCCGGGCGGGCCCGGGGCGGCGCAGCAGATCGCCGTCCGAGACGCCGGACAGGACGAGTTCGTCGGCACCCTGGACGCCGGCGAGCTTGGGCAGCGTGAACGCGAGCAGCGGCGAGGTGGGGAAGCCGTCCTCGGCCAGTTCCACGGCCGGCGCCAGGACGTCGGCCAGCGGCAGCCGGCCGAGGCGGTCGTGCAGGGCCACCCAGCCGTCCACGCACCCCGGGACGGGCGCGCTGCGGACATCGCCGAGGAACGGCATCGCGAGGTGCCCCTCGGCGCGGAGCCGGTCGGGATCCGCGCCGCTGCCGGCCCGCCCGGACGCGTTGAGCACCAGGGGCTGCGCCGAGCCGCTGCCGGGACCGGCGACGAGCGCCATCAGGTCGCCGCCCATCCCGCACATGTGCGGCGCGGTCACCGTCAGCGCGGCGCTGGCCGCGATCGCGGCGTCGACGGCGTTCCCACCGGCACGCAGCACGCGGGCGCCGGCCTCGGACGCCAGCCGGTCGACGCTGCACACCAGCCCGTCCGGGCCGGCGACCGTCTCCGTCCGCCAGGTCACGAGGGCTGACCGGCGTACGTGGCCGGACCGGAGTCGGACGAGCGCCCGTCACGGGCCTGCTCGACGGCCGCGGCCAGCGCGGCGAGGAACTCGTCGACGACCCGGAGGTGGTACGGCGACACCATCAGGTGCAGCCCGCCCGGCTGCCGGTTGGGATACCAGCCCTGCTCGGCGAGGAGATCGGCGACGGCGTCCAGGTCGACGACGTCGCTGCCGAACTGGAAGACGCACAGGTCCGGCGTCGAGGTGACGTGCAGGCCGTCGATCGCCTCGATCCCGGCCATGAGCCGGCGCGTGGCGTCGCGCACCTTGCCCGCCATCCGGACGTAGCCGTCCTCGCCGAGGTGCCGCAGCGCCGCCCACGCGCCCGCGATCGGCGGGGCCGGGCGGGTGCCGGCGGCGGTGGGCGAGCCGTACAGCCCGCCGCCCCAGGCGCCGTCGTCGAACCACCACTGGGTCCGGTACTGCTCCCGGTCGCGGTGCAGCAGCACGCTGGCGCCCTTGAACGCGTAGCCGTACTTGTGCAGGTCGGCGCTGATGCTCGTGACGCCCTCGACCCGGAAGTCCCACGGCGGCACCGGCTCGCCGAGCCGCTCCCAGAACGGGAGCATCAGCCCGCCCAGGCAGGCGTCCACGTGGCAGAGCACGCCGGCCTCCCGGGCGATCGCCGCGACCTCGGTGACCGGATCGATGACGCCGTACGGGTAGCAGGGCGCGCTCGCGACCACCATCGCGGTGTCCGGCCCGACCGCCGCGCGCATCGCGTCGACCTCGAGGCGGTACCCCTCGTCCACCGGCACCCGCACCTGGCGCATGTCCAGCAGGTGGCAGGCCTTCGCGAACGCCGGGTGGGCGGTGACCGCGGTGACCAGCACCGGGTCCTCGATCCCGCGCTTGCGCGCCGTCTCCCGCGCCACCAGCACCGCCATGAAGATGGACTCGGTGCCGCCGCTGGTGAGCCCGCCCGCGCCGGGGGTGCCGTGGAGCAGCCCCGCCATCATGTCCGCGGTCTCCCGCTCGAGCCGGGCCAGGCTCGGGAAGCGGACCGGGTTGAGGGCGTTCTCCGCCAGGTACTCGCGGCTCACCGCGGCGAGCAGCTCCTCGAGCTCGTCGTCGTCGGGGTGGAAGATCAGCCCGAAGATGCGGCCGTTGCGCCAGTCGGCGTCGTCGTGCCGGTTCGCCCGCAGCTGCGCGAGGACCTCGTCGTCGGGCAGCCCCGCCGAGGGCAGTGCGGCAGCGGTTCGTTCTCCGGACACGGCGCCTCCCGTTGTGTCGGCGGTCACGGCCGCCGTCCCGGCGCGGACACTAGCGGCGAGGCTCTGGCTAGGCTCGGGCCGGTGGAGATCCTGGTGCTGGGTGGGACGTCGTTCGTCGGCCGCGCGATCGTCGAGGAGGCGCTGTCCCGCGGGGACTCGCTGACCCTGTACAGCCGGGGCCGCACCGGCACCGACCTGTTCCCCGACGTCCCCCGGCTCGTGGGTGACCGGGAGACCGGTGACTACGCCGCGCTCGGTGGGCGGAGCTGGGACGCCGTCGTGGACGTGAGCGCCTACGTCCCCCGCCACGTCGCGCAGGCCGCCGACGTGCTCGCCGGCTCGACCGGCCGGTACCTGCTGATCTCCACCGGCTCGGTCTACGACTGGAGCTCCACCGACGGCGCCCCGGACGAGTCGGCGCCCCGCCTGCCCGCCGAGCGCGGCACCGAGGAGGTCACCGGCCGCACCTACGGCCCGCTCAAGGTCGCCTGCGAGGACGAGGCGCTGTCGCGGTACGGCGACCGCGCGACGATCGTCCGCCCGGGGATCGTGGCCGGGCCACACGACCCCACCGACCGATTCACCTGGTGGGCCCGGCGGGCCGCCCGCGGCGGGACCGTCGCGCTGCCGGCGCGGCCGGACCAGCCGGTGCAGGTGGTCGACAGCCGCGACCTCGCCCGGCTCGTGGTGAGCCTGCTGCACGACGACCGCGCCGGCACCTACAACGCCGTCGGCCCGGCCGAGCCGGTGACGATGAGCGGGCTGGTGGAGGCCTGCGCGCGAGGCACGGGCGCGACCGTCGACGTCGTCCCGGTCGACCCCGCGCTGGGCGAGGGCGTCCCGCTGGTCCTCCCCGAGGCCGTCGACGTCATGATGCGGCGCAGCGCGGACCTCGCCCGGACCGTCGGGCTGACGGCCACCCTGCTGGAGCAGACGGCGGCCGACGTGGTCGCCTGGGACCGCGAGCGCGGCGAGCCTCCCCTGTCGGTCGACCTCCCGGCCGAGCGCGAGGAGGCCCTGCGGGCGGCCGCACAGCGGTGAGGATGCCCCCCGGTCCGGTCGCCGTCGCCGGGGGCACCGCCGAACTGCTGGCCGACGCCGACCGCGACGGCTCGTGGATGCTCGTCGTCGACGGCACCCCGCAGTCGCACGTGGACCTCGACGACCCGACCCACCTGGAGTTCGAGTACGTCCGCCGGATCGGCCACGTGCTCGAT
Source organism: Blastococcus sp. CCUG 61487 (assembly GCF_005222955.1). Lineage (GTDB taxonomy): Bacteria > Actinomycetota > Actinomycetes > Mycobacteriales > Geodermatophilaceae > Blastococcus. Next base: position 19,609 of record NZ_LWUA01000079.1, read on the forward strand.
CTCGCGGCGGAGCCCGGCGCGCCACTGGACGTCGTCCACCTCGGCGGGGGCGCGCTCACCCTGCCCCGGTACGTCGCGGTCACCCGGCCCGGCTCGCGCCAGCGGGTGGTGGAGGTCGACGAGGCGCTGACCGACCTGGTGCGGGCACACCTGCCCCTACCGCGGCACGCCCGGGTGCGCGTCCGCGCCGACGACGCCCGCGCTGGGCTGGCGGCGCTGCGCACGGGCAGCGCCGACGTCGTCGTCACCGACGTGTTCGCCGGAGCCCGGACGCCCGCGCACCTGACCAGCGTGGAGTTCGCCCGGGAGGCGGCCCGCGTGCTGCGACCGGGCGGGGTCTGCGCGGTGAACGTCGCCGACGGCCCGCCGCTGGGCTTCGCCCGCGGCCAGGCGGCCACCCTGCGGGCGGCGTTCGCGCACGTCTGCCTGCTGGCCGAGCCGGGCATCCTGCGCGGCCGGCGGTTCGGCAACCTGGTCGCGGTGGCCTCCGACGCCGAGCTGCCGTTGGCCGGGCTGACCCGGGCGTGCGCGCGGGACCCGATGCCGGCGCGCGTCGTCGACGGGGAGGACCTCCGGCGCTTCGTCGGCCGCCTCCGGCCGGTCACCGACGCCGAGGCGCAGCCCTCGCCGGAGCCTCCGGCGGGCGTGTTCGCCCGCTGAGCGGGGTGCGCGGCGGTCAGCTCACCAGTCGTTGTTCCGCCGCAGGCCACCCACGGCGGGGCGGACGTCGACGAGGTAGACGATCACGGCGATGACCGCGGGCAGCCCCAGGAGGTTCAGCGGCCCCTGCAGGTAGAGGACGAGGGCGGAGACCCCGGTGATCGCCGCCCAGGCGGGCTTGGTCAGCTTGCCCATCGCCACGTAGGCGGCCGCCGGGCGGATCAGCGAGTCGACGAACGCCCAGATCCCGAGGGCCAGCGCGCCGAGGGCGAGCGCGAGCATCAGGTAACCGTCGAACGCCGCCATGCCGCCGAGACTACTCGCCGCGGGCGCTCTCCCCGCCGCGCCGCGGACACGACAGGGCCCCGGAGCGCCTGCTCAGCTCCGGGGCCCTGGTTCGTGGGGAGGATCAGCTGTCGCGCTTGGCGGGCACAGCCGTGGGGTCGGTCCGCTTCGCGGTCCGCGCCCGGGTGACGCGCGCCGACGTCGTCTTGGCCGGCGACTTCTTGGCGGCCGAGGTGCGCTTGGCAGCCGGCTTCTTCGCGGCCGGCTTCTTCGCGGGCGCCTCGACGGCGTCCTCGAGCCCGTCCTTGGCGGCCTCCGCGGTCTCCTCGACCGAGGTCTCGGCCTTGGCGGCCACCTTGCCGGCCTTGGCGGCGGTCTTCTGCGCGACCGAGGTCACCTCGTTGGAGGCCTCCTCGACGGCCCCGGCGGTCTCCTCGAGGAGGTCCTCCAGCGCGTCCTCGACGGTGTCGACGGCGCGCTCGGCGCGGCGCACGACCCGGCGGAAGGCGGGCTGGCGACGCAGGTCCTCGACCACGGTGGCGCCGCGCTCGGCCAGCGTCTCCAGGGTCGCGCCGGCCTGGGTGCGGGCGGCCTCGACGAGCTGGGTGGCGGTGGTCCGCAGCGCCTCGGGGCGCACGGCCTCGGCCAGCTGCTGGGCCGTGCTGCGGGCGGTACCGGCGGCCTCGGTGGCCCGGGCCCGCGCGGTGTCGGCGGCCTCGGTGGCCCGGGTCCGGGCCTCCTTGACGGCGAGGTCGGCCTGGACCTGGGCCTCACCGGGGAGCGCCAGCACCGAGGACGTGGCGCGGGAGCGGAACTGGTCGAGCACGGTGCGGGCCCGCTCGACGGCCAGGTCACCGGCGCCGACGGCGGCCAGGATCGGGGTGCGAGCCTGCTCGGCCAGGGTGCGGCCCTGGGCGACGGCGAGCTCGCCGTACTGCTTCACAGTCTGGGTGGGGGTCATGCCGACTCCTTCGAAGGGTGGGTGGGGTCGTTCTCCGACGCGGCCTGGGGGGCGGCCTCTCGGGATGCCGCGCCTGCCGCTGCGCGGTGCTCGCGCACGTAGGTCTCGTAGAGCTCCAGCAGCACGGCCTTGTGCCTCTCGGACAGCGAGTCGTCCGAACGGATGGCCGCCACGGTGTCCGGGTTCCCGGACCGCCGGTCGAGGATCCCCGCCTGCTCGTAGAGAGACTCGGCCGAGATCTTCAGGCCCCGGGCGATCGACGCGAGGATCTCCGCTGACGGCTTCCGGAGACCCCGCTCCACCTGGGACAGGTAGGGGTTGCTGACCCCTGCGTTGCGGGCCAGCTCGCGCAACGACACCTTGGCCGCGTTGCGCTGCTCGCGGATGTAGTCGCCCACCTGCGAGCCGACGGCGGAGACGTTGGGGGCCGAGGCGGTGGCCTCGGCGACCGACTCCGCGACGCTGCCGGCGACCCGGTCCACCGTGTCGCGGACCGTGTTCACCTGCTCGCGGACGAACTCTCCCGGTCTCTGCACGCCTACCACTCTAGGCCAGAGTGCTTGCTCGTGCAAGCGCACCTGCTAGCAGGGGACGGTGAGGTGGAGCACAGCGGAAAGCGCTGGTCAGGGAGCCAATGCCGCGGCCGGCCGCACGGTTCCGACGACGCCGTCGCCCCCGCTGACCGGGGTCTGCAACCACGGAGCGAGCGCCTCGGCGGACACCCCGAGGCGCCGGAGACCGGCCGCCAGCGCCGGCATCCGCCCGCGGTCGCCGCCGTCGTCGAGCTTGAGCGCGACCGCCCCGGCTCCGGGGAGTGCGGCCACGTGCACGCCGTCGGCACCGCCCTTGACCAGCAGCCCGGGGATCGCGCTCATCAGCTCGGTGTCGTCGCGGCCGGTGCCCGCCACGAACCAGGGGTGCGCCCGCATCGCGTCGGCGACCGCCCGCTCGTGCGTCCCCTCCGGCGCCTGCACCAGGGACAGGACCCCGCGGGCCAGGCCGGTGGGCGTCAGCGCGTGCTGCGGCGCACCGCAGCCGTCGACGACGACGGCGGT
>NZ_LWUA01000080.1 GCF_005222955.1 Blastococcus sp. CCUG 61487
CCAACCTGTCAGGGCAGAACAACTAGTCCGCGGTCGGCAGCACCCGGTGATCATGGGCTCAGACGACTGACCTACGCTTTCATGGTCGAAAGACGCTGATCGCCGATGGTCGGAACTGGGTCAGTTGGGGACTTTCTGCGGACCCTGGCGGGCTGGCTGCGGGCTGCGTTCCCGTCTGTCAGGTCACGCTGCGCCCGCCCGCCCGCCCGCCCGCCCGCGGAGGAGTGGGGGACTTGGCAGGTCCTGCCTTTTCGGCGTCGGCTAGCCTGCTGCCTGCCATGACTGAACACGACCCGATCCGGTTCGTCACTTCCCTCAGCGCCAGGCCGTGCCCCGTGGGGTGGTGTAGATCGTCCGCGTGCTGCTCTGCGGTGTTGCTGACTATGCCGTCTGCAGGGCGGGCTGGTCGATCACCTCGCTGGGGTCGGTGCAGCGGGGCTCGAGAGCGGTCGGCTCGGGCGGGTTGAGCAGAGCCATGGAGGCTTCGGAGAGGTAGCGGCGGTCGGAGACCTGCCACTCGTCGTGGGCCTCGATCAGCACGCAGCTGGCCAGCCGGAGCAGGGCGGTGAACCGTCCTGGGGCCGGT
>NZ_LWUA01000081.1 GCF_005222955.1 Blastococcus sp. CCUG 61487
TCTGGTCGACCAACCCGCTGGAACGGCTGAACAAGGAGATCAAGCGCCGCACCGACGTCGTCGGCGTCTTCCCCAACCCCGAAGCGCTGCTCCGCCTCGCCGGCGCGGTACTGGTCGAAGCCCACGACGAATGGCAGGTCTCCGACCGCCGCTACCTCTCCGAAGGCTCCATGGCCCAGCTCAACCGGCCCCAGCCAGTCGAGGAGGTGGCGCAACCGGCCCTGATCGCGTCATAGTCACCACACCGCTGACCAACACGGTGAGGACTACATCCACCACTCAGCGGGACGTCACC
>NZ_LWUA01000082.1 GCF_005222955.1 Blastococcus sp. CCUG 61487
TCCGGGCTCCCGCGGGCCTGGGCTTCGCGCTGGAGGACCGGCTCGCGCTGCGCGCCGCCGTCCCGGAGCTCTTCGCCGCCCAGAGCCCGGCCGACCCGTACGCGGCGCTGCCGGTGCTGCGGGCGGCGCTGGAGGGGGCGGCGCCACCGGCGTGCGCGGATCGACCCCGGATCGCCGTCCTCACCTCCGGGGAGGGCGAGGGCTCCTGGTTCGAGCACGCGCTGCTGGCCGAGGCGCTCGGCGTGCCGCTCGTCCGGGCCGCCGACCTCTGGCCGCGGCCCGACGGGGGGCTCGAGATCGCGGTGGGTGGTGACCGGCAGCCGGTCGACGTCCTCTACCGGCGCTTCGACGAGGCGATCCTGCCGGCGTACCGCAGCGCCGTCGGGCAGCCGCTGGACGTCCAGCTCACCGACGCGGTGCGGGCGGGGCGGCTGGGCCTGGCCAACGTGCCCGGCAACGGGGTGGCCGACGACGTCGCCACCTTCGCCTGGGTGCCGGCGATGATCCGCTTCTACCTGGGCGAGGAGCCGCTGCTGGCCACGCCGCGCACCTGGGTCCTCGCCGATCCGGAGCAGCTCGCCGAGGCGCGCGGCCGGCTGGGCGAGCTGGTGCTCGGCGAGGTCGCCGGCTACGGCGGCCGGGGCGAGGTCGACGGCCGGACGTGCGGCGCCGCGGAGCTCGACCGGCTCGCGGTCGCGGTGGACGCCGCACCCCACCGCTTCGTGGCCCGTGAACCTGCGGCCGAGGCGACCCTGCCGGTGGTCGTCGACGGTGCGGTCAGGCAGTGCCCCGCCGTGCTGCGGGTCTTCTCGGTCGCTTCCGGTGGGACGACGACGGCGCTGCCCGCGCCCTGGACGCGGGTGGACCTGGGTGGCCCGGTGGCCGGGAGCAAGGACACCTGGCTGGTGCCCTGAGCCGCCGGTTCGTCAGAGGCGCTCGACCACGTGGTCGATGCAGGCGGTCAGCGCGCTGACGTCGTCCGGGTCGACCGAGGGGAACATGCCGACGCGCAGCTGGTTGCGGCCGAGCTTGCGGTACGGCTCGACGTCGACCACGCCGTTGGCGCGCAGGGTCTTCGCGAGGGCGGCGGCGTCGACGGAGTCGGCGAAGTCGATCGTGCCGACGACGTAGGAGCGCTCGTCGGGGTTGCTCACGAACGGCGTGGCGTACTCGGACTTCTCCGCCCAGGAGTACAGCCGGCTCGACGACTCCCGGGTGCGGCCGACGGCGCCGGACAGGCCGCCGAGCGACAGCAGCCACTGGACCTGGTCGGCCAGCAGGAACAGCGTGGCGACGGCGGGGGTGTTGTAGGTCTGGTCCTTGGTGGAGTTGTCGACGGCGATCGACAGGTCGAGGAAGCCGGGGATCCAGCGGCCCGAGCTCTTGATCTCGGCGACCCGCTGCAGCGCGTCGGCCGACATGAGGGCCACCCACACGCCGCCGTCGCCACCGAAGTTCTTCTGCGGCGCGAAGTAGTAGACGTCGGTCTGCGACACGTCGACCGGCAGCCCGCCGGCGGCGGACGTCGCGTCGATGAGCACGAGGGCGTCATCGGTGCCGGCCGGCCGCTCGACCGGGGCCATGACGCCGGTGGAGGTCTCGTTGTGCGCCCAGCCGTAGGCGTCGACGCCCGGCGCGGCGGTCGGCAGCGCGAGGGTGCCGGGGTCGGCCTGGGTGATCACCGGCTCGCCGAGGAAGGGCGCCTCCTTCGCGCCCGAGGCGAACTTCGCGGAGAACTCGCCGAAGGTGCCGAAGGCGGCGCGGTCGCGGATGAGCCCGAACAGCGCGGCGTCCCAGAACGCCGTCGTCCCGCCGTTGCCCAGCACGACCTCGTACCCGTCGGGGAGGTCGAACAGCTCGTGCAGCCCCTCGCGGACGCGACCGACCAGGTTCTTCACCGGCGCCTGGCGGTGCGAGGTGCCCATGATCGCGGCGCCGTCGGTGGCCAGGGCCTGCAGCGCCTCGGGGCGCACCTTGGACGGGCCGCAGCCGAACCGCCCGTCAGCGGGGAGCAGCTCGGCGGGGATCTGGATCGTCATCCGGGACGTGCCTCTCGATTGCTCGTGGGTGGTGCCAACGTCGACGGCCCGGCACCGCAGAGGGTGCGGGACCGGGCCGTCGACGGCGGAGCTGGACTGGTCAGCTCGGGGCGACCTGCGTGGTGGTCTTGGTCTGGATGGTGTCCCAGCCCTCGACCTCCTCGGGCTTGCGCGGGTCGGGGCCGATGTAGCGGGCCGACGGGCGCACGAGGCGGCCGGTGTTCTTCTGCTCGAGGATGTGCGCGCACCAGCCGGCGGTGCGGGCGCAGGTGAACATCGAGGTGAACATGTGACTGGGGACCTCGGCGAAGTCGAGGACGATGGCCGCCCAGAACTCCACGTTGGTCTCCACCGGCCGGTCGGGACGCCGCTCGCGCAGCTCCTTGAGGGCGGCGTTCTCCAGGGCCAGCGCGGCCTCGAAGCGGGGAGCGCCCAGCTCCTGGGCGGCGCGCCGGAGCACGCGGGCGCGCGGGTCCTCGGCCCGGTAGACCCGGTGGCCGAAGCCCATCAACCGCTCCTTGCGGTCGAGCAGGTCCTTCACGTACTTGTCGGCGTCGCCGATCTTCTCGACGTCGTCGAGCATGTGCAGCACGCGGGACGGAGCACCGCCGTGCAGCGGCCCCGACATGGCGCCGATCGCGCCGGACAGGGAGGCGGCGACGTCGGCGCCGGTGGAGGCGATGACGCGGGCGGTGAAGGTGGAGGCGTTCATGCCGTGCTCGGCGGCCGACGTCCAGTAGGCGTCGACGGCGGCGACGTGGCGGGGGTCGGGCTCGCCGCGCCAGCGGATCATGAACCGCTCGACGATGGTGGAGGCCTCGTCGATCCGCTTCTGCGGGACGGCCGGGATGCCGATGCCGCGAGCCGACTGCGCGACGTAGGACAGCGCCATGACCGCGGCGCGGGCCATCTCCTCGCGCGCCTCCTCCGCGGTGATGTCCAGCAGCGGGCGGTAGTGAATCGTCCTGGGGTGGG
>NZ_LWUA01000083.1 GCF_005222955.1 Blastococcus sp. CCUG 61487
GGCACACCGGCCAGCAGCCTCCGGCGCAGCAGCCGCCCCCGGCCGGGCGGCCCACGACGCCGGCGGTGCCCGGCGTCCCGCTGCCGACGACCCCGGGTGGCCTCGTGCCCGACCTGCTCGACCCGCCCTCGACGACGGCACCGGCCCCCACGCAGCCGCCGGTGCTCGATGCACCGGCGCCCTTGCCGCTGGATGCCTGCCTGGAGCTACCGCGCCTGCTCCGGCTGGGGCGGTGCTGACCGCTCTCCGGGCTGACCGCGGCGACCCCCGCTAAGGTCGCTGTCGTCGAGGGCCGCTCGCGCGGCGGATCGGATCCAGGGAGGACACCCGTGGCGCGACTGCCCTTCCGCAGCCGCAAGGACATCCGCCCGGCGACACCGGACCAGCCGGGCGGCGACGAGACCCGCGCCCACGTGGCCGGTGCCGCGTCGGCCGCCGCGGCCGACGTCGCGCTCCCGCCGGCCGTCGAACCCGATCCCACGGCCGCGGCGTTCTTCGACGTCGACAACACGATGATGATGGGCGCCTCGCTCTTCTGGTTCGCGCGCGGGCTGGCCGCGCGCAAGTACTTCACCGCCCGCGACATGGCCGGCTTCGTCTGGCAGCAGGCGAAGTTCCGCATCGGCGGCAACGAGGGCAACGCCGACGACGTCAACACGATCCGGGAGAACGCCCTGGCGTTCGTCGCGGGGCGGCCGGTCTCGGAGATCGTGCAGGCCAGTGAGGAGATCTACGACGAGCTGATGGCCGACCGGATCTGGGCCGGCACGCGGGCGCTCGCCCAGCAGCACCTCGACAACGGGCAGCGCGTCTGGCTCGTGACCGCGACGCCGGTGGAGCTGGCCTCGATCATCGCCCAGCGACTCGGGCTGACCGGCGCGCTGGGCACGGTCGCGGAGGTGGTGGACGGCGCGTACACCGGCCGCCTGGTGGGCGAGCTCATGCACGGGCCGGCCAAGGCGGAGGCGGTGCTGGCCCTCGCCGAGCGGGAGGGGCTGGACCTCGAGCGCTGCACCGCCTACAGCGACTCGGCCAACGACCTGCCGATGCTGTCGCTGGTGGGCACCGCGGTGGCGATCAACCCGGACACCGAGCTGCGCGCCGTCGCCAAGGCCCGCGGCTGGACGGTGCGCGACTTCCGGACCGGTCGGAAGGCGGCGAAGTACGGTCTGCCGGCCCTGGCGGCCGCCGCGCTCTCCGGAGGCGCCGTCGGCGGCGCGATCGCCCTGCGCCGCCGCAACGACCAGAAGGCCGCCCTCGCGCCCACGGGTCGCACGCTCGCCGAAGGCCTCCTGAAGCGCGGCCCTTCCGGCCTCTTCCGCTAGCCGAAGACGCCCTTGCGCTGCATGAGCAGCTGGTAGAGCGACTGCTGGATGGTCTCGCGTACCTGGTCGGTGAGGTTGAAGACCAGCATCGGGTCCTCGGCCGCGGCCGGGCCGTAGGACGCGGTCTCGATGGGCTCCCCGAAGGCGATCAGCCACTTCGACGGCAACGGCACCAGGCCCAGCGGACCGAGCAGCGGGAAGGTCGGCGTGATCGGGAAGTACGGCAGCCCGAGCAGCCGTGCCGCGGTGCGCGCGTTGCCGATCATCGGGTAGATCTCCTCGGCCCCGACGATCGCGCACGGGATGATCGGCGCACCGGTGCGCAGGGCGGCGCTGACGAAGCCGCCGCGACCGAACCGCTGCAGGGTGTAGCGCTCGTGGAACGGCTTGCCGATGCCCTTGAACCCCTCGGGGAAGACCCCGACCAGCTCGCCCTCGCTCAGCAGCCGTTCGGCGTCCTCGTTGCAGGCCAGCGTCGTGCCGAGTTTGCGGGCCATCGAGCCGACGAACGGGACGTCGAAGACCAGGTCGGCACCCAGCAGCCGCAGCCGGCGCTGGGCCGGGTGCTCGTCGTGCAGCGCCACCGTCGTCATCAGCGCGTCGACCGGCAGCGTGCCGGAGTGGTTGGCCACGACCAGCGCTCCGCCGACGTCGGGCACGTTCTGCAGCCCCTGGGTCTCCACCCGGAACCACGAGTGGAAGAACGGTCGGAGGATCGGCAGCAGCAGGTGGTCGGCGAGGTCGGGGTCGAAGCCGAACTCGTCGGTCTCGTACTCCCCCGTCACGCGGCGCCGCAGGAAGTCCAGCAGCTCGGAGACCTGGTCCTCCCAGCCCGGCGGGGCCGGCGGCGGGACGTAGGGCTCGTCGTCGTCGGGGCGCAGCGGGATGACCCGAGCCTCAGGCATCGCGCACCGCCCGCAGGCCCGGAGGTGGCGGGGCCGGGTGCAACCTGTCGCCGACGGCGGCGGTGGTGTCGCCGACCCGGGTGAGCACCCCCCGGACCCGCGAGGACGCCGATTCGATCAAGCGCGGCGGCACCACCGGCGGGACCGTCTGCGCGTAGTCGGCCAGCGCCTCGGCGGTCGTGTAGCGCGGCACGTAGCCGAACTCCGTGCGCAGCTTCGTCGTGTCCACCACCCGGCCGAAGTTGAGGAAGCGCATCTGCTCGGGCGAGTAGTCGACGAAGCCGAAGCGCCGCGAGATGCGCCCGACCGAGCCCAGCGCCGGCGTCGGCAGCGGCACCTCGATCCGGCCGAGCCGGCGGACCGCCTGCGAGAGCAGCAGCGTCCCCTCGCCACCCGCGTTGACCGTGCCCGAGAACTCGCCGGTGGTGGCCCGCACGAGCACCGCCAGGGCGTCGTCCTCGTGCAGGAGCTGGACGCGGGCGTCGTAGCCCAGCGCCGTCGGGACCACCGGCATCCGCAGGAAGTGGGTGAGCAGCGAGTCGATCCGCGGGCCGATGAAGTTGGTGAACCGGAGCACCGCGACGTCGACGTCGGGCCGGCGCCGCGCGAAGGAGCGGACGTAGCCCTCGATGTCGACGCTGTCCTTGGCGAAGCCGCCGGACGGGACCTGGCGCGCGTGCATCGACTCGGTGAAGACCGCGGGGTCGCGGGAGGAGGCGCCGTACACCGCGGTCGTGGACTTGAGCACGAACCGGCGCACCGTCTCGGCGCGCTGGCAGGCGGCCAGCAGCTGCATCGTGCCGATGACGTTGAGTTCCTTCATCGGGCCGCGACCGCCCGCGCCGGCCGGCGTCGAGCTGATGTTCATGTGGACGACGGTGTCGACCGACGCCGCCGAGATCACCTTCGCGATCAGCGGGTTGCGGATGTCGGCGCGCACGAACTCGGTGCGTCCGAGCCGGCGCAGCATCGCCGGCGACGGCGGGACCGTGTCGACGCCGATGACCCGCCCGATCGAGGGGTCGGCCGCGAGCTCGGCCGCCAGCGCTCCGCCCAGCCACCGGCTCACGCCGGTAACGAGGACGACCGCGGGCGGCACGAGCGTCAGCTCACTTCTTGTTGCGGCGCTGGACGCGCGTCTTCTTCAGCAGCTTGCGGTGCTTCTTCTTCGCCATCCGCTTGCGCCGCTTCTTGATGACCGAACCCACGTGGTGCTCCAGACGTCGTGACGAAAATATGCGCGCTCGTGCGGAACCGGGCCACGGGCCCGGTTCACCCGGCGTCCGAGCGTACCGGCCCGGGAGCGACCCCGTCGTCCCACCACCCCCCGGAAACGGCGAGGCCCGGCTCCGCAGGAGTGGAGCCGGGCCGTCCCCGGTCCCGTCCAGGGGCTCGCCCCGAGCGTGCGAGGGGTGAGGAGGACGGGGTCCTCTTTCAGGCGATGTCGGTGTACGCGTCGCGCAGGTAGTCCTGCACCGCGCGCTCCGGGACGCGGAAGGAGCGGCCGACGCGGACGGCGGAGAGGTCGCCGGCGTGCACGAGGCGGTACACGGTCATCTTCGAGACGCGCATCATCGCGGCCACCTCGGCCACGGTGAGGAACGTGACGGCCGCGCGGGGGGCCGGAACGCTCGGGCGACCCACGGGCATGGCGGCCGGGTGGGCGGCGGGCACGGGACGCGCGACCGCGGAGGCCGGCATGGGGCGGCCCATCGGACGCTGGCCCGGGATCCCCGGACGGACGACGGTGGCGGCGTGGCGCTGGGGCATGCTCATGGTTCTCGTCTCCGGACCTAGCTCGAGCCGTGGCGCCGGCTTCCCCACCGGCAACTGAACACGCACGAGCTGACACTGAGCGTAAGGGGACGGGCGTGACTGGAGCGATGGATGAATCGAACAGACGGACCGATCCGTCCTGGGCAGATATCTACCTATGTCGACCGGTCGACAAATGGCTCGGCGCGTCCTCCACAGGCGTGACGACGACACGACGCAGCGTGCACGGAATCTGCACTCCGTTGCGCTAGCGTGTTCGCCCGCTTGCGGCCCGTGATCATCTGCGGTCGCAGGGGGAACACCGGCCACCCGGGCCTCCGCATCGAGCGGCAGCCCCGCCCGTCTCAGCTGCCGGAGCCCCCGAGCTCGCGCGACCGCGCCTGCGCCGCGGTCACGGCGGCGGCCACGGCAGCCCGTACGTCGTGGCTGTCGAACTCGGCGATCGCGGCGACCGTCGTCCCGTTCGGGCTGCTGACCGCTGCCCGCAGGTCGGCCGGATCCTGGCCGGAGTCGCGCATCATGACCGCCGCACCGACCGCCGTCTGGACGACCAGGTCGGCCGCCAGCCGGCGGGAGAGGCCGAGCGCCGCCCCGGCGTCGACCAGCGCCTCGACGAGGTAGAAGAAGTAGGCCGGGCCACTGCCCGACAGCGCGGTGACGGCGTCCTGCTGCGGCTCGGGCACCCGCCGGACCTCGCCCACGGCCCCCAGCAGCTGCTCGGCCTCGGCCAGGTCGGCGTCCCCGGCGTGAGCACCCGCGGAGACGACGCTCATCCCCTCCTCGACCAGGGCCGGCGTGTTCGGCATGGCCCGGATCACCGCAACCCCCGCCGGCAGCGCCGCCTCGATCCGGGCGGTGGGGACACCCGCGGCGACCGACACCACGAGGTGCCCGTCGTCCACGTACGGGGCGAGGTCGGCCAGCACCGCGTCGACGTCCTGCGGCTTGATCGCGAGCAGCAGCACCCGCGCGCGGGCCGCCGCGACCGCGAGGTCGACCACCTCGACGCCGTGCCGGCCCGCGAGCTCCGCGGCCCGCTCGGCGCTGCGCTCGCAGACGACGACGTCACCCGGTCCGCTGCGGCGGACGAACCCGGCCAGCAGCGCCTCCCCCATCCGCCCGCCGCCGATGACGGCCAGGCCACGGCGCTGCGGGAACGGCTGCTCGGGCATGGGACGAACCTAGTGCGCCGCGTGTGTGGCACCCGGGTCACGGGGTAGCGGCAGCCCCATGGCTGGAGAACTGGACGGGATGAAGGTGGCGGTCCTCGCGACCGACGGCGTGGAGCAGGTCGAGCTGGACCGGCCGTGGCAGGCGCTCGAGGAGGCCGGCGCCGCGCCGGAGCTGGTGTCGCTGGAGGCCGGGTCGATCACCGCCTTCCAGCACCTCGACAAGGGCGACACGAAGAAGGTGGACACGACCGTCGCCGACGCCGATCCCGACGGCTACGCGGCGCTGGTCCTCCCCGGCGGCGTCATCAACGGCGACTTCGTCCGGGCCGACGCCGACGCGGTCGCCTTCGTGAAGGCGTTCTTCGAGGCCGGCAAGCCGGTGGCCGCCATCTGCCACGCGCCCTGGGTGCTGGCCGAGGCCGACGTCGTCCGCGGCCGGCGCATGACGTCGTGGCCGTCGCTGCAGACCGACCTGCGCAACGCGGGCGCGACGTGGGTGGACGAGGAGGTCGTCGTCGACGGCAACCTGATCACCAGCCGCAAGCCCGACGACCTGGACGCCTTCGACGCCGCGATCGTGGAGGAGTTCGCCGCCGCGCGCGACACCGAGCCGGCCGACACCGGCGCCTGAGCGGCGCCGGTCAGCGGGAGGCGAGCAGTTGCGCCGCGGGGACGATCGTCAGGAGCGTGCCGGCGAAGACGAGGAGGGCGAGCAGCCGTAGCCCCATCGGCTCGTCGCCCTGCCGCTGCCGCCACACGCCCACCCCCGCGACGAGGCCCGTCACGGCCAGGGGCACCAGGAGCAGGGCGACGTAGGCGGCCATCTCCCACAGCAGGGTCGCGGCGAAGAAGACCCCGACCCCCGCGGCCAGGGCGATGAGCAGCTCGCCGCCGAAGCGCAACCAGGCGAGCGCGCTCTCCTGCGGCGTGGCGTCGTCGTCCAGGTCGTCGACGTCGGCCCCGACCACCGGGATGGGGCCGGTGGAGAGGTGCCGGTCCTCGGCCCGGGGGCGCGCGCCGGCGCGAGGCGCCCGGCCGGCGGCGCGACCGGTGTCCCGGAACGGGTCGCGGTCGTCGCGCAGCGCGTCGGGGGTCACGTCGGGCAGCGGCGCCGAGGGGTGCGGGACGGCCGGGGCGCGGTCGGGACGCAGCCCGGGGGATGGCCGCGGTCGACGGGGTCGGCCGCGGCGGACAGCCGCTCGCGCGGCGGCGGGGTCGAGCGGGCGACCTTGGGCGGCGCCGAGGCGAACCGGGAGGATCCGGTCCGGCCGGTGTCGGCGGCGGTGCGGTCGGCGCGGGAGGACCGCGCG
>NZ_LWUA01000084.1 GCF_005222955.1 Blastococcus sp. CCUG 61487
GGCTCTTCGCGGTTCCTGGTGAACGATCCCGCTGAGGAGGGTGTTCACGCTGCCGTCCGGGCGGCGCTGGCGAGCAGGATACGAGCGCGGTAGTTGGCCGGGTTGCGGTAGCCGCGGCCGGTGCGCTTGATCTGCTTGATGCTGGTGTTCGCGGCCTCGGTGCGGGCGTTGGTGACGCCGGTGACGATCAGCACCTCGATGGCGTCCCACCAGGTGTCGATGGTGGCCCAGAGTCGGTCGGTCTCGGGCATGTCCGCGGCCAGCACCGAGACGCCGAGCCGCATCTTCTGCTCGTGCGCGTCGGCGAGGGAACCGCTGGTCAGCAGCGCGCGGAGCTGTTCCTTGATGCCCCAGGCTGCGCCGATCTCGTCGGTCGGGTCGTCGGCCCGGAGAGTGGCCTTGAGCCGGGCCAGCGCTCGTGGGCTGAGGGTGTCCCCGGCGCGCAGCAGCAACCGCCGGTTGACCCAGGCCGGATCCTCCAGGCGGCCGCGGCGGCCCTTGGCTTCACGGATCACCCGTTGACGGACGGCGGTGACCGCGTCGTTGGCCAGCTTCACCAGGTGGAAGGCGTCCACGCTGACCGCGGCGGCCGGGAGCTGCTCGCGCAGCGCCTTGCGGAAGGCCGCCGAGGGGTCGATCGCGACCACCTCCACGGCATCGCGCCAGGCCTGGGAGCGGGCGGCCAGCCAGGTGCCGACGCCGGCCGAATCGCGGCCGTCGACCACGCCGAGGACGCGGCCGGTATCGGTGTCGACCAGCGTGGTCATCCACGGCTCGTAGCGCTGCCACCCCCCGTCGGGGTCGCGGAAGAACCGCACTGACCGGTAGCGGTGCTCATCGACCCCCAGCCGGCGCACCACGACGTCGTCGGGGTCGGTGAGTAGGTCGGCGGCGGCGCTGATCATCGAGGCGACCAGCCACCACGACACCCGGTGGGCGCGGGCGACCTCGCTGGCGGCCCGGCCGCTGCTCACGACCGCGGACAGCAGCGCCTGGCACAGCCGGGCGGTGGAGCGGGCGTAGGCCGGCACCTGGTCGGTGACCTCGCTGAACGTCTTCCGCCGACAGCGGGCCTCGTCGCAGAACCAGCGACGCTTGGCCCACACCAGCTCCACCGGGCCGGCCACGGGCAGATCCCGCAGCCGCTGACGTCGGCGGGAGTGCACCCGCACGGCCAGCACCCCGCACACCGGGCAGCCCGGCGGGGCGGTCGTCTCGACCTCTATCCGGCGGACGCCCTCGGCGTCCTCGACGGCGCTCAGCACCTGGTAGTCGGGCAGGTTGAAAATCGCGCTCGCAGCATCACGCTGCGAGCCCGTAGGCTCGAACACGGCTCGTGGACCTCGCGGTATGGGTTGTCTCAGCAACACCCATCCCAGCAGGACCACGGGCCCTCAACGTCTCCGGGCCAGGCTCACGATCACCGGCTCACGCCACGTCATTCACCGGGAACCGCGAAGAGCC
>NZ_LWUA01000085.1 GCF_005222955.1 Blastococcus sp. CCUG 61487
AGCACCATCGCCTCACGCCGTGAGGTGGCCTGATCGCCACCCTTCACCGGCCCCAGGACGGTTCAGGGACATATCTTGCTCTCAATTCGATTGGACTGATCGGTGGATAGCAACTACAAGACCTACAGCTACACCAACTCGTTCAACCGACTGGACCAGTACCTCGATGCACCGGCAGGCAACTACGAGGAAACCGACTCCCTCCCGAGTCGGGACAAGCTGACGTACGGCAACGGCTACTACGCCAATTGCGCGGCAATGTTCGTCGATCTCCGTGATTCATCGAGCCTGCCGGCTAGCTATAAGAGACCCGTCCTGGCCAAGATTTATCGATCGTTCATCTCTGAGGTCGTCGCAATCATGAACAGCGACCTCGATGCGCGAGAAATCAACATCGTTGGAGACTGCGTCTGGGGGGTCTTCGATACGACCTTGAAGACCGACGTCGACGACCTCTTCTCAAGGGCGGCCGAAGTCAATTCGATGATGAAGGTGCTGCGCTACAAGATGGAGAAGAAGGATTACAAGACTCCAGTCAAGGCGGGCATCGGGCTCTCATACGGCCGCGCGCTCATGATCAAGGCCGGCTACAACGGCAGCGGCATCTCCGATGTCGTCTACATGGGGGACGTGGTCAACCAGGCAGCCAAGCTGGCGGCCCAAGGCTCCAAGGGCTGGAACCAGCCCATTTACGCCGATGGCGTCTTCTACCAGAACCTTAACGAGTACAACCAGGGCTTGCTGAAGCAGATCACCTGGGGCGGCCCCTACTCGGGATGGGTCGTGAATATCGCGATGGAAAACTGGTACACCGAGAACTGCAAGTAGCGCCTAACTACGAGGCGGAGTGGGGATGGCCACACGAGCGAACTCGCGGCAGCTGCGATGGTCCCGTAGTAGAATACCGTGGGTACACGCTGTCGATGTGGATGCGATCAGCCAGAGCAGTCGATAGTCGTACCGTCACAAGCGCCATGGATGGATGGTCCTGGGGTCAGGATGCTTAGGGAGGACCATGCTCCCTCGAGCCAGCTCACGGTGTGAGACGAGTACAGCTGGTACGCCCTGGCGCGCAGCCCCTACGGCCGGCTGGTCAGCAGGTTGGCCACCGTGCTGGTCGCCTGAAGGTGCTGGCCCAGTTGGGCATCGAGACGGGCGGCGAGGCCGAGCATGTCGGCCAGCCGACCAGCGACGTCGGTGGACAGCAGGGGTTCGTGGTGGGCCACGCGGTTGCGCAGTTCGTGCAGGCGGCCCACCGGGCCATCGACATGAAGGGCACGGTCGGTGCCCGGCGGGAAGGCGCGGTGCAGCGCGGGCACCCACAGCGTCTTCTCGTGCGCCGCGGAGCTGAGGTAGCGCCAGAAGCCGAACATGAGCTCGGCGACGATCTTCCCTGGCGGGGCGCCCGTACCGCCCGCGTTGGCGATGGCGTGGCGCAAGCTTTCCCGCGGCCTTTCGTTGACGTCGACGCGGCGTCGTCCGCGCCTGCGATAGACCGGAGCGAAGACGGCGTCTGCAGCCAGCGCCCAGTGCGGAGGCCCGGGCCAGTGAGCGGACAGTGCACCGTCGTAGGCGTTGCGCAGCCCGACCTCCACGTGCGCCAGGTCGTGCATCAGCGCGGCGCTGAGCTGGGCGTTCCACTCATACAGGGCCAGCGCCCGGTCTCGGTCCACGCCTGTGGCGGCAAGGTAGACCGAGAATCGCGGGCTGCTCAGCCAGGCCTCCACCCAGGGACCGGCTGGTGGGAGGCCCGGTGGCGTCGGCATTGTCATCCCGCCCCATCCTGGCGTAGAGTGGCCGTGAAAGCCCCGGTGGACCGCTGACCTTTGGTCATGTCGCCGGGGCTACGTCTTTTCCTGGGCTCCGTCCGCCCTCGCCCTCGCGTTAAGCCGTTGGCGCCTGCGCTGATCGTCCAGGGGAGGCGTCGAGGAAGGCGGTGTAGCGGCTTTCGGCGGGCCAGTCCTGGTGCCGGCCGGTGCGGCAGGTGCTCTCCCCGAGTCGTTGGGCCATGCGGTCACAGAACATCGGGAAGGCGTAGCGGTTCCACTCCTCCATCAGCTGAGGACCCGCGGCGTTCTCTGCTTCCCACCGCAGCACCGCCAGAACGGGCGGTGACGTCCCGCTGAGTGGTGGATGTAGTCCTCACCGTGTTGGTCAGCGGTGTGGTGACTATGACGCGATCAGGGCCGGTTGCGCCACCTCCTCGACTGGCTGGGGCCGGTTGAGCTGGGCCATGGAGCCTTCGGAGAGGTAGCGGCGGTCGGAGACCTGCCATTCGTCGTGGGCTTCGACCAGTACCGCGCCGGCGAGGCGGAGCAGCGCTTCGGGGTTGGGGAAGACGCCGACGACGTCGGTGCGGCGCTTGATCTCCTTGTTCAGCCGTTCGCTGGTTATCTTGAG
>NZ_LWUA01000086.1 GCF_005222955.1 Blastococcus sp. CCUG 61487
GTCCGCTCCTTGAATCCACCTGACCTGATCCCAGCGCAGGGGGCGGTGGGTCAGGTGCCGGTGAACTCCGGCGGCCGCTTGGCCAGGAACGCCTCGACCGCCTCGCGGTGGTCGGCCGTCCGCCCGGCGACCGCCTGCAGCCGCGCCTCGAGCGCCAGTGTCTCCTCGAGCGTGTCGGTCGCCGCCGTCGCCAGCACCTTCTTCACCAGCCGGTAGGCGACCGTTGGTCCCGCCGCGAGTCGGGCCGCCAGCGCGTGCGCCTCGGCGGCCACCTCCTCCGGCGGCACGACGCGATGCACCAGGCCCCACTGGGCCGCCGTCTCGGCGAGGAAGGGCTCCGGCAGCAGGAGCAGCTCGGCCGCCCGCGCGCCGCCCACGCAGTGCACCAGCCGCGAGGCGACGGCGGAGTCGCTGGACAGGCCCACGTTGGTGAAGGCGGTGGTGAACTTCGCCCCGGCCGCGGCCACCCGCAGGTCACCGCAGAGCGCGACGCCGAGCCCCGCCCCGGCGCAGGCGCCGTTGATGCCGACGACCAGCGGCACCTCGAGCCGCGACAGCGCGAGGATCAGCGGGTTGTACTCCTCGACGAGCACAGGCATCGGGGCGTCGAGGTCCTCGTCGGGCGGGGTCTCCGCGGGCCGGCGGTGCACCGAGGCGTCGGTCAGGTCCTGCCCGACGCAGAACGCGCGGCCGGTGCCGGTCAGCAGCACCGCGCGCACCGACGGGTCCTCCGCCACCTCCTGCACGTGGGCGAACAGCTCGCGGCGGGACGTCGTCGAGAGCCCCGGGCGGAGCATGGTGAGGGTGGCGACCCCGTCGGAGTCCTCCCTGGTCACGGTCTCGGCCATCGTCGTCCGCCTTCCCCTGCACGTCGTCCGGGGACCGGGCCCCCCTCGCCGCCCCACCCTGTCACGGCTCCGGCGTCGGGAGAACCGCACTCGTGTCGCCCCGATGACGCAACGCATCCGGCGCGCCGACGCCGGTCCCGGCGCCCGGCCCGACGGCGGATGATGAACGGCAGTGCGTCCCGGCACCGCGACGGGCGGCCGATGTGTAGGCCCGCTCCGTCGTGGACAGGGAAGGGGGAGCGCTCTCAGGGCCCCCGGGTGGCACCGTGGCGGGCCACCTCCAACCGCCGGACGTGACGAGGAGTGACCCCCGTGGTCGAACCAGGACGACGGTGCCTGGGCGACCGCTACGAACTGCACCACATGATCGCCGCGGGCGGGATGGGGCAGGTCTGGCGGGGTCGGGACGTCGCGCTGCACCGCCCCGTCGCGGTGAAGGTGCTGCGCAGCGAGTACACCGGCGATCCCACCTTCCTCGAGCGGTTCCGCGCCGAGGCCAGGCACGCCGCCTCGCTCAGCCACCCGAACATCGCGGCGGTCTTCGACTACGGCGAGGAGTGCGCCGAGGACGGGACCGGCGAGACCCTCGCCTACCTGGTGATGGAACTGGTCGAGGGCGAGCCGCTCTCGGCCGTGCTGGCCCGGGAACGCGGGCTCGACACGGACACGACCCTCGCGCTCCTGCAGCAGACCGCGCTGGCCCTCGCCGAGGCGCACCGGGCCGGCCTGGTGCACCGGGACGTCAAGCCCGGCAACATCCTCGTCCGGCCCGACGGCAGCGTGAAGATCACCGACTTCGGCATCGCCTGGTCGGCCCGCAGCGTGGCGCTGACCCGCACCGGCCAGGTCATCGGGACGCCGCAGTACCTCTCGCCCGAGGCGGCCGAGGGGCGGCTGGCCACCCCTGCCAGCGACGTCTACGCGCTGGGCCTCATCGGCTACGAGTGCCTCAGCGGCCATCCCGCCTTCGACGGCGACAACGCCGTCACCATCGCCCTCAAGCAGGTGCGGCAGGAACCCGAGCCGCTGCCCGGCGAGCTCCCCCCGGGGGTGCGCACGCTGATCTCGCGGGCCCTGGTCAAGGACCCGGAGGGCCGGTTCCCCGACGGTGCCGCGTTCGCCGCCGCGATCGACGACGTCCTCGCGGGCCGGGAGCTCGCCGCCGCGCCGGAGACCCGTGCCGTGGCCGCCGTCCCGCCGCCGCTCCACCCGCCGCTCGACCCGCCGGACGACGCCACCGTGGCCCGGCCGCCATCGCCGCGCCGCGGCAGGCGGCTCGCCCTGGCGCTGTCGCCCCTGGTCGCCCTGCTCGCCGGCATCGGCATCGCCGCCGCGGTGCAGCTCGGGAGCGACGGTCGGCCGTCGGGCACGGCCACGGCGGCCGAGGAACGTGCCAGCGGCAGCATCGTGCTCGACGCCTCGGACTACGTCGGCCGCCCCGTCGACGAGGTCGCCGAGCGCCTCACCGCCCTCGGGCTCGTCGTGGAGCTGCGGTCCCAGGTGACCGAGAGCAGCGCGCCCGACCGGGTCACCGGCGTCGCGCCCGCCGGCAAGGAGCTGGCCGCCGGCGATGCCGTCGTCGTCCGCTACGCCGTGCCGCCGTCGCGCGCCGGTGAGCGCAGCGGCGGCGCGGGGGTCACCCAGGCCACCGTCGGCGAGTCCCCGGCCCCGGAGGTCGCCGAGCCGACCGAGGCCGTCGAGGTCGAGGAGCAGGCACCGCCGGAGCCCGGCACCGAGGTCGAGCCCCCCGTCGGGGAGGGCAGCGCGTCCCCGCCGACCGGACCGCCCTCGTCGTCGACGTCGCCGTCGCAGTCACCCGGGCCGACGACGCCCTCGACGCCGACGGAGCCGAGCACGCCGACGTCGTCGTCGCCTCCGTCGACCGGCACGTCGAGCTCGGCACCACCGAGCACCCCGCCGCCTGCGGCCTGAGCCGGACGGCAGGGGTCAGCGAGCGCGGGCCGGGCCTGTCCACAGCGCGGCGCCGAAGCAGCCGAGCGCGGCGGTGAGCAGGAAGCCGCGGTCACCGGCGACGACGGGCAGCACCACGAGCAGCCAGAAGACGGCCAGCCCGACCAGCCCGCCGGCCGCGACGCGCCAGCCGGCCGCTCCGCTCCAGCGCCGGACGCCCGGCACCGCGGGCATGCCGGCCAGCCCCAGCAGGACGCAGCCGGTGGCGAACGCCGACCACAACGGGATGTCGGTCCAGAACGACTCCCCGCCGAAGCGCAGGGACAGCCCGAGCTGCAGCAGCACCAGGGCCGCTGCGAGCAGCGCCAGCGAGAGCAGTGGCCGTCGCTCGGCCGAGGTCGTGGCCGAGGTCGAGGAGGAGGCCGGGGCGGTGGCTGCCGGGGGCGCCACGGGTCCGGTCTCCAGTGACTCGGGCCAGACGGTGGTGGCCCCGGGCGCCGCGGTCGGTGCCGGCTCGGCGGCGGGCGGTCCCTCCGGCTGGGACGGCGGGACCGCGGCGGCCGGAGGGGCAGGCGGGGGACCGGGGACGTAGTCCACCGGGCCCGTCGAGCGGGCGGGCGGCACGGACGCGGGGGCCGCCGCACCGGGGTGCGGCGGCAGCGGGTGCGCCGCCGCGGCCGGGGCGGCGACGGGGATCTCCTGCGTGGTGGGCTGTGCCGCGGGCGGCTGTGGGGTGGACGGCGAGCTCATCGGTGCTCCTCGCGCATCGGGGGCGGCCTCGCCCAGCACGCTAGGCGACCCCGCGGCCGGGGGCAGGCAGGCGCACCGCACGGCCCGGTCCTAGTGGTCGGGCGGATGAGCATCCGCGCGGGCATCGTGGTCACGGGCACCGAGGTCCTCACCGGACGCATCGCCGAC
>NZ_LWUA01000087.1 GCF_005222955.1 Blastococcus sp. CCUG 61487
CGTGGCCGACGGCGGGGTGGTGGACGGCGTCGTGGACGGCGGAGCGGGTGCCGGCGTCCTGGTTGGCGGGGTGCTGGGCGGGGTGCTCGGATCGGGCGCCGGCGTCGGCCCGGGGGCGGGTGCCGGCTCGGGCTCCGGGCTCGGCTGCGGGGCGGGCGCGGTGGGCGCGGGCTCGATGGGGGTGGGCTCCGGCGGTGGCGACGTCGCCAGCTCGCAGTCCTCGGCCGTGGGCCGGGTGAACGTGTAGCTCTCGAGCTCGTCGACGTAGGGCCGCGCCGAGCCGTCCAGCGCCTCGAACTCGAGGCGGGCGTCGATCGTCTCGCCGGGGGCGACGTCGCCGGTGCTCAGCTCGACGCTCTGACCCGGCTCCAGAACCGCGTCGTCCTCACCCGTGGGTGTGCGGGTCGTGGCCAGCGTCACCGCGTAGGGCGAGGTGCCGGCGACGACCTCGACCACGAGCCCGCCCGGGCGACAGCTGGGGCCCTGGGTGACCTGGGCGGTCGGGCGGCTGGGGTCGTCGATGGCGGCGGCCGGCGGAGCGGCGAGGATGCCGGCGCCGAGCAGAGCCAGGGCGAGCGCGGCGAGCAGCCCGACGGACGCCCGCAGCGAGCGCGCGGCGACGTCCCCCCGCTGGTCCCCGTTGATCCGCCTACCTCCGCATTCCATTCGTCCCAGTTCCGATGATGACCGAGGCCGGGCCTCGTCGCCACCCCCTGACCAGGCGCGGAGGCTCGACGACGCGCCCGGGAACCCCGACACTCCGGCCTGCTCTTGACGACTGATGTGGCCTGGGTCACAGTGGGAACCGGGCGGGGGCAGCCGGCAACGAGTGGCTTCCCATTGCTGGGAAGACCGACCAACGCGGCCAGACCGTCAGGACCGGCGCCCCCGCCCCTCGACGTCCCCGATCAGTCCTGGGCGACCAGGACGGGGACCTCTTCCACCTCCGCACGCGCGCGGGGAGCTCGCCGCGCTCATGGGGGCGGCCGGGATGCCACGAGGAAGACCGCGGCTGCTACTTCGTCTGATTCGGGTGCCTGGTGTGGACATCGACCAGCCAAACGGTCTGTCCCTCGACGTAGAACCAGATCCGGGCTCCGCCGGGCAGCTCGTACTGCCACCGGTCGTGAAGAGCGCCGTTTCGCTCGACCTTGGCCAGCTCGGCCTTCATGGGATGGTTCCGTTCGCTGGCACGGTGCGGGGTGCGGGTGAGGAAATCCCAAGCATCAACGACAGCGTTGCGGGTGGTTCCGAGCAGGTCGGCCCACCCCTTCTCCGCCTGCCGGGTACCGAACTGGAGCGTGTACTCCGCCCGTTTGACCGGACGAGGTACGGACGGCCGTCGCTTACCCATCCTGTCGAGGATCGGGGACGGCTGCGGGCTCATCGAGCCACTCCAGCTCTGCGTCAGGGGTATAGCCAGCGGCGAAGGCCTCGGCCGTCGATCGCCAAGCCTCGAACGTGATCAAGATCGGCGCGAACTGGGATACCGACGCACTGGCTCTGGTCACCTCGACAATCTCCGCAGCGAACTGCTCACGCTGTTCTGGCTCGAGGAATGCGACCCAGGGGAAGTGCTGCCGCAACCGCTCGCCGAGCGAACGCCCTGACGAGTCGAGCGAGACAGCGACCAGGTTGGCTGCAACGGCGAAGGCACGTCGCTCGCGGTCGACGTCCTCGGACCTCGCGAGCACGAAGCTCTCACCGTCACGTCGAGTGATGTTGACAGGCCCCTGCTCCGCGGCGGAGAAGACCTCGGCCGAGTTGCGCGACAGCTCCGAGGACTGGACGGTGCGGCGCACAGCGGTGTTCATGGGCCTATTATTCAGAATATGTTCTGAACGTCAAGCGGGCTGGCGCCTAGGGCGACGAAGCGGCCCCGCACTTCCGTCGAAGTGCGGGGCCGCTCGGTGTCTCAACCAGACGTGCACCCGAAGGGATTCGAACCCCTAACCTTCTGATCCGTAGTCAGATGCTCTATCCGTTGAGCTACGGGTGCCGGTGTTCAGTTTACGTGCGCGGAGGCTCCGGGATTTGAACCCGGGATGGGGATTAACCCAAACCGCATTAGCAGTGCGGCGCCATAGACCGGACTAGGCGAAGCCTCCCGGGGTTCGAGTCCCCTCGGAACCACCGAGGACAGAGACTACCAGCGGCCCGGAGCCCTCTCTCAGCCCGGGTGCGACCGCGCGGGCAGGTGCCGACTTCTGCGATCTCGTGGCCGTCGGATGGCCGATGGCCACGAGATCGCAGCAGTCAGTCGGGGATGCTCCTATGGATCGTC
>NZ_LWUA01000088.1 GCF_005222955.1 Blastococcus sp. CCUG 61487
CGCGGCCCGCCCCGCCGCGAGCCCGGCGAGGACGAGGCCCACCCGCCCGCGCACGGGAGGCCGGCTCACGGCGCGTCGGCCCCGACCGGCGGCACGGGCTGGGTGTCCTCGCCCGTCCCGTACGCGCCGGAGCTGTCCGCCGCCTCGGCGCGCAGCGCCAGCACGGTGCTGGCCTGTCCGGCCGCCGTCCCGACGTTGTCCACCGTGGAGATCGTCGAGGCCAGCTCGGGGTCGTCGCGCAGCGCGCCGATCAGGCCGCCCTCCCGCGCCGAGGCCGCGTCGCCGGCGACGACGACACCGGAGCCGCGGTCGTCCAGCGCGGTGACCAGCTCGATGAGGGTCTCGTTGCGGTCGTCGGCGTTGGCTCCGGTGAACTCGCCGGCGGTGAGGACCACGACGAGGTCGGCAGGGGCGACCGAGTCGCTGTCGGTCCGCAGCACGTCCAGGGCGGCCAGCCCGGCGAGGACCGACGAGGCGGCAGCCGGGTCGGGGGCCGGGCCGGGGGCCGGGTCGGCCGGCGTCTCGGCGGCCGGGTCGGCCGGCGGCACCAGCAGCACCTGGGCCAGCAGCGAGCCGACCAGCTGTCCCGCGTCGTCCACCTCGGGCAGCGTGATCCCGGCCGGGAGCCCCGAGCCGGTGACGTAGCTCTGCAGGCTCGACTCCGTGGAGGGGTCGGAGTAGGCGGGGGCGAGGGAGATCTGGCCGGCGACGGTGCCGCCGCCCTGCCTGATCAGCGAGCCGACCTGCTCGACGTCGTCGGTGGCGACCTCCTCGCTGGCGAGGACGAGCAGGACGCTGCGGTCGGTCAGCGTGCCCTCGACCAGGGCCGGGGCCACGGCCTCGGCGAACTCCTCGGTGGTGTCCAGCTGCCCCTGCAGGGTGCGGGTCTCGTCCTCCAGCGACCGCTTGTCCTGCTCGAGGGCGGACACCTGCCGCTCGAGGTCGTCGAGGATCGGCCCGTTGAGCTGGGTGGTGCCGACGACGATCCCGAGCGCGACCGCCAGGAACACGGCGATCAACGAGACCAGGTGATAGCGGAAGTCGATCACGTGAAGAGGTTCTCCAGCCAGAACACGAAGCTGTTCCATTGGTCGAGCAGCAGGTCCATGTAGACCCGTCCGGCAGCCGACACCGCGAGGGTGGAGCCGATGGCGATGAACGCCGCGAGCACGAGGACCACCAGGGCGGTGGTGGAGATGCGGCTGCGGTAGAGCCGGCTGACGCCCTTGGCGTCGACCAGCTTCCCGCCCAGGCGGAGGCGGGTGAGGAACGTGGAGGCCATGCCGCCGCGCCCCTTGTCCAGGAACTCGAC
This sequence comes from Blastococcus sp. CCUG 61487, assembly GCF_005222955.1. GTDB lineage: Bacteria > Actinomycetota > Actinomycetes > Mycobacteriales > Geodermatophilaceae > Blastococcus. The sequence goes on from NZ_LWUA01000088.1 coordinate 1,313, forward strand.
GAGGGTCGCGTGCGTGCCGACCGCGACGATGAGCTTGGCGCCCTTCTCGTCGGCCAGCAGCATCGCGATGTCCTCGCTGGTGGCGGCCGCCGGGAAGGTGATGGCCTCGACCCCGAGCTCCTGCACCCGCGGCAGGCCGGGTGCGCGGCCGTCGGGGTAGGCGTGGACCACGACCTCCGCGCCCGAGGTGAGCGAGCCGTCGCTCACCGAGTCCATGTCGCCGACGATCATGTCGGGCTGGTAGCCGGCCTCGATGAGCGCGTCGGCGCCGCCGTCCACCCCGATCAGGACGGGCCGGTAGTCGCGGATGTAGGACCGCAGCGCGTGCAGGTCCTCCTTGTAGTCGTAGCCCCGGACGACGATGAGGACGTGCCGGCCGTCGATCTGCGTGGCGACGTCGGGGACGCCGACCCCGTCGAGCAGCAGCGCGCGCTCGCGCTTCATGTACTCCATCGTGTTGGCGGCGAACGCCTCGAGCTGGGTCGACAGCCCGGCGCGCGCCTCGGCCATGGAGGCGGCCACGCTGTCGGCGTCCTGCGCCACACCCTCGGCGACGACGGTGCCGTCCTCGGCCAGGAGCCGGTCGTCGTCGATCCGGACCTGGGCGCCCTCCTTGAGCGAGGCGAACACCTCGCGCCCCACCCCGTCCAGCAGCGGGATGCCCGCCTTCACCAGGATCTCGGGGCCGAGGTTCGGATAGCGCCCGGAGATGCTCGGTGCGGCGTTGACCACCCCGGCGACCTTGCACGCGACCAGCGCGTCGGCGCTCACGCGGTCGATGTCCACGTGGTCGATGACGGCGATGTCGCCGGGGCGCAGCCGCTTGGTGAGGTTCTTCGTGCGACGGTCCAGTCGCGCAGTTCCGGTCACGCCGGGACCGGAGGCCGGGGCGCGGCCACGTCCGAGGGTGCCGATGCGCATGACCTGGATGATCCCACGCAGGTCCGACGGCTCGGCCCTGCGACGCGCGACGCGCGACCTCCCGGTCACGCAGCGTGCGCGACACCGGGTGCGACCCGACACGCCCGCGTCGCCGCCGCCGTGTCTCCAGCGGGATCGTTACCGACTCGTGACTAGCGTTGCGGCTGTGACTGGAGTGGCCCGCGCGATGCCCCGAACCGACCCCCTTCCCGCTGCCCCGGAGCAGCCGCAGACCGAGCCGCCGGCTCCGGTCCCCGCCCCGCTGATCAGGGCGTTCCCGGCCGACGGCGTCGACGCGGACGCCCCTGCGCGCTCGGCTGCCCCGCCGCCGTCCCGTACCTCCCCGGCGTCCACCGGCCGTGCCCCCGCCGGTGCCTCCGAGGGCGGCACGTCGCCGTCCGGGGAGGCGGGTCGCGCGGCGCGCGCTCCGGGTCGACGTGAGCAGCGTTACCAGGAGACACGGGCCCGGATCGTCGACGCGGCGGCCGAACTGTTCGCCGAGCGCGGCTTCGACGCGGTCAGCGTGGTCGAGATCGCCAAGCGCGCCGGAGTGGTCGAGAAGACCGTCTTCAACCACTTCCCGATGAAGGAGGGGCTGGTCTTCGACGCCGACCCGCCCATGCGGACGGCGCTGCTCGAGGCGGTCCGCAAGCGCCCGCCGGGCGAGTCGGTGTCGGCCGCCGCCGGCAGCTTCGTCGTGGCGGCCGTCGGCCTGCTCGGCACCCCGGAGGCGGCCGACGGCGTGGCCCGCATGGCGCGGGTGATCCGTGGCAGCCGCACGCTGCAGGTGCGGGAGCGGGAGATCCTCGGCGAGCTCACCGATGCGCTGGCCGCGCTCATCGCCGAGGAGACCAGGGCCTGGCCAGGGCAGGTGGAGCCGTGGCTGGCCGCGCACGCCGTCCTCGGGCTGTACGCGTCGCTGCTGGAGCTGGCCCGGGACCGCGTGCTGGCCGGCGTGTCCGGGCCGGAACTCGCGGGCGAGCTGCGCCGGCAGGGCCGCCGCGGGCTCGCGCTGCTGCAGTTCGGGCTCGCCGGCTACGCCAAGCGGAGGTAGCCGGTCGCGGGGGCGGTCACGCGGGGAGCTGGAGCGCCCGCAGCAGCTGGTCGGCCCGGTCCCCGCGGATGTCGGGGTTCCGGGTGAACAGAGCGACGGCGACCATGTACTCGTCGTCGCCCACCCAGCCGTGCCCGGCGGCACAGAGCCGGCGGATGTGCTCGAGCACCTTCGGCTCGCTGCTGTAGGGGCCGAAGTCCAGGCCCATGGCCAGGAAGTTCGCGACCCGGTAGCCGTGGTCCTCGGCCGTGCGCACGGTGATCTCCGGGTCGGAGTAGCTCGGCACCGCGGTGATCACGTTGTCGTAGTCGGACTTCAGCAGCTGCAGGACCAGGTCGTTGCCGAACACCCCGCCCCAGAGCTCGGGCATGAGGATGTCCCGGTCGGGCGCGGGGATGTAGGGCGGGTTCGAGATGACGGTCGCGACGCGCGGGCCGGCGGCGGAGTCGGCCTGGTCGAAGAAGTCCCCGAGCTCGACGGTGTAGCGGTCGGCCACGCCCCGGGCGCTGATGTTCGCCCGAGCCTGCTCGATCGAGGGAGCGCTGATGTCGAAGCTGCGCACCCGGAGGTCGGGCAGTCCGGCGACGACCTCGGCGATGGCGGTCGCGTCACCGGTGCCGAGCTCGACCACGCCCTCCTCCTGCCAGCCGAGCGGGTCGCGGTAGTGCTCCAGGAGCATGCACACCGAGAATCCGTAGTGCGCCGATTCGTCGGCGGAGGAGAAGCACGTCACCGGGCCCCCCTACCCCGGTGCTGATCACGGCAAGCACCGATCACCCGTCAGGGGCGGCGCGCCTCCGCCGCGACGGCCAGCAGCTCGCGCGCGTGCGCCTGGCCGGTGTCGCTGTCGGCCAGCCCGGAGAGCATGCGAGCCAGTTCCCGGACCCGGTCCTCGTCCTCGACCGCCCGGATGTCGGTGGCGGTCACCCCGGCGCCGGTGTCCGGGGACTTGTCGACGACGACGTGGGTGTCGGCGTAGGCCGCGACCTGCGCCAGGTGGGTGACCACCACGACCTGGTGCCGGCGGGCCAGCCGGGCCAGCCGCCGGCCGATCTCGCCGGCGGCCTGCCCGCCCACGCCGGCGTCCACCTCGTCGAAGACCATGACCGGCACCGGGTCGGCGCCGGCGAACACCACCTCGATGGCCAGCATGACCCGGGAGAGCTCGCCGCCGGAGGCGCCCTTGTGCACCGGCCGCGGCGGTGCGCCCGGGTGCGCGGCGAGCAGCAAGGTCACCTGGTCGATGCCCTCGGGCCCCGGATCGTCCGGGTCGCTCTCGACGGCGAACGACACGCGGGCGGACTTCATGGCCAGCCCGGCCAGCTCCTCGCCGACCTCGGCGGCGAACCCGTCGGCCGCGGCCCGCCGGCCGGCGGAGATCTCGGCGCCGAGCCGGTCGACCTCGGCACGCGCGGCGTCCCGGTCGGCGGCCAGCCGGTCCAGCGCCTCGTCGGACACGTCGAGCTCGGCCAGCCGCTGCGCCGCGTCGGCGGCCCACGCGAGGACGCCCTGCAGCCCCTCCCCCGGGTCGGCGTACTTGCGGACCAGCCCGGTGAGGGCGGCCCGGCGGTCGAGCACCTCGGCGAGGCGGGCGGGGTCGGCGTCGAGGTCGGCCACGTAGCCGGCGAGCTGCCCGGCGACGTCGGAGACCACGGCGACGGCGTCGCCGAGGTCCTGGGCCAGCATCACCAGGGCGGGGTCGTCGGATCCGGCCAGCGCCCGCTCCGCGATGGCGAGGGCGGCGGTCGCGTCCTGCGGGGCGTCCTGCCCGCCGAGGTCGCCGGTGACGTCGCCGATCAGGGCCAGCCGTGCCTCGTCGGCGGCGGCGCGCAGCGCGTCGGCGTCGGCCAGTCGCCTGGCCTGGGTGTCGAGCTGCTCGTCCTCGCCCGGCTCGGGCGCGACCGCCTCGATCTCCTCCAGCCCGTGCCGGAGGACGTCGGCGGCCTGGGCCAGCTCGCGGGCCTGGGACCGGCGGCGGTCGAGCTCGGCGGAGGCGGCGCGCCAGCGCTCGTATGCCTCGCGGTAGCCGTCGAGCAGGGCCAGGTGGGCCGGTCCCGCGTACCGATCGAGGGCCCGCCGCTGCTCGGCGGGGCGGGACAGCCGCAGCTGGTCGGTCTGGCCGTGCACGGCGAGCACGCTCTCGGCCAGCTCCGCGACGACGCCGACCGGCACCGCGCGGCCGCCGAGGTAGGCCCGGGAGCGGCCCTCGGCGCTCACCGTCCGCGCCAGGATGAGGCTGCCGTCCTCGTCGGCGTCGGCTCCCGCGTCGTTGGCCCGTTCCCAGACCGGTGACCCCGGCGGGAGGGAGAGCCGGCCCTCGACCCCGGCGCGCCCGTTCGCCCGCACCCGGCCCGGGTCGGCCCGGCCACCGAACAGCAGGGTCAGGCCGGTGACGACCATGGTCTTGCCGGCGCCGGTCTCGCCGGTGACGACGGTGAGGCCCTCGCCCAGTTCCAGCGTGACGTCGTCGATGGCGCCGAGCCCGCGGATGCGCAGCTCGGTGAGGGCTCCCGCCGACGCACCGCAGGAGAGTCCCTCAGCCGGCACCGGTCACGTCCCCTGCCGCGGAGGCGACGGCGTCCTCGGCGACGACGTCCCGGGCGAGCACGTCCCGGCTGGTGGTCAGCTCGTGGCCCGGGCCGGCGTGCCGCGCGTCGCGGAAGCCCCGCACGGGCAGGCCGAACTTGGCCACGAGCCGGTCGCCGAAGGTCGCCGGGTGCACCCGGGCGATGCGCACGGGGCGTACCGCGCGGCGCACGTCCACCCGTCCGCCGTCGGGGACGTCGACGGTGCGCCGGCCGTCGGCGGAGATCCGCGCCTGGTTGCCGTCGGCCGGGATCGTCACGGTGAGGACCGAGTCCGGGCCGGTGACCAGCGGCCGGGCGAAGAGGGCGTGCGCGTTGCTGGGGACGAGCAGCAGCGCCTCGACGTCGGGCCAGACGACGGGGCCGCCGGCGGAGAAGGCGTAGGCGGTGGAACCGGTGGGCGTCGCGCACAGCACGCCGTCGCACCCGAAGCTGGTCAGCGGCCGGCCGTCGATGGAGATGACGACGTCGAGGACGCGAGAGCGCTCGGCCTTCTCGACGGACACCTCGTTGAGCGCCCAGGTGGCGCCGACGACGGTGCCCTGCGCGTCGAGGACGTCGACCTCGATGGCGAGGCGTTCCTCCACCGAGTACTCGCACTGCTCGATCGCCTGCAGGGTCTCCTCGACCGCCTCGGGCTCGGTCTCGGCGAGGAAGCCGACCCGGCCGAGGTTCACGCCCATGAGCGCGGCGTCGCTGTAGCGGGCCAGCTCCGCGGCGCGCAGGAACGTGCCGTCGCCGCCGAAGGCCATGACGATCTCGGCGTCCTGGGCGGCTGCGGAGTCCGCTGTCACGACCTCGGCGGCCGGGATGTCGAGCAGTTCGGCCTCGTCCTCGAGCACCCTGACCACGATGCCGGCGGTCTGCAGCCGCGCGGCCGAGGTGCGGGCCAGCAGGACGATGTCCTGGCGGCCGGTGTGCACCGTCAGCAGGACGCGGCGGGACCGCGGGGTGGCCGTGGCCTCGCTGTTCGAACTCACTGGGGTCCCTCCTGGACTGCTCGACGGACGTCGTCCTCCTGCGGCGGGCCGGCGTCTCGACGCAGCCAGAGGAAGAACTCCACGTTCCCAGCCGGACCCGGCAGGGGGCTGGCCACCACTCCGGCAGTGCCCCACCCGAGGGCGGCCGCCGCCGTGGCGACGTCCAGCACCGCCGCGACCCGGTGCTCCGCATCGCGGACGACGCCCCCGGAGCCCAGCCGCTCACGCCCCACCTCGAACTGCGGCTTCACCATCGGGAGCAGGTCGGCTCCAGGGGTGGCGCACGAGGTCAGGGCGGGCAGGACGAGGCGCAGGGAGATGAAGGAGAGGTCGGCCACGACGAGGTCCACCGGCCCGTCGATCGCCTCGGGCGTCAGCGTCCGGACGTTGGTGCGTTCGTGGACCCGCACCCTGTCGTCGGTCCTCAACGACCAGGCCAGCTCCCCGTACCCGACGTCCACCGCGACGACCTCGGCGGCGCCGCGGCGCAGCAGCACCTCGGTGAAGCCGCCGGTGGAGGCGCCGGCGTCGAGCGCGCGCCGGCCCTCGACCGGCACGCCGAAGGCGTCCAGCGCGCCGAGCAGCTTGTGCGCGCCGCGGGAGACCCAGGTGGGCTGGTCCTCGTCGGTGCGGACCACCACGGGGTCACCGGCATCCACGCCGGTGGCGGCCTTGGTCGCGGCGCGACCGGAGACGGCGACCCGGCCGTCGGCGATGAGCGCGACGGCGTGCTCGCGCGAACGGGCCAGCCCCCGACGCACCAGCTCGGCGTCGAGCCTGCGACGCGCCATCAGAGCTGGTCGATCGTGCCGAGCTCGCGCTGCAGCCGCTCGTGCTCGGCCTCGTAGACCTCGACGTGTTCGCTCACCGGCCGCTGCTCGAGGTCGCCGAACCTGTCGGCTGCGGGTGTCTCCGGCCCGGCCGTCGCGGGGGCGTCCGGGCGCGGCGGGCCGGGAACGGGTCGCTGCGTGCCCGACTCGCTCATCTCGTCCCGCCTCTCGCGCGCTCGTGGCCTCCACCGGCGAGGCCACGGCCGGCGCCGGGAGCGCGGCCGCGGTGCCGGTCGGACACCGTCGGAGTTCGGGTCGAGGTTACCGGTCACCGCCGGCGGGCACGTCGCGCGGAGCGCAGGCGCTAGCGTCGTGCGCCCGACCACCCCGACGTCGCGAGGAGAACCACCCGGTGGCCACGCTGGACGAATCCCTGACCGCCATCCGAGGCATCTTGGGGGACCTCGCCTCGAATCCGGCCGCGGCCGGGCTGGACCGGACGCTGTCCTGCCGGCTCACCGACCTGGACCAGGTCGTCATGGGGCGGCTCGCCGCCGGAACCGTCCACGACGTCCACGTGCTGCCCCACGGCCCGGAGGTTCCCAAGGCCGACATCCGGCTCACGATGTCCAGTGACGACCTGGTGGCCCTGACGTCGGGGCAGCTGTCGTTCGGCCCGGCGTGGGCCTCGGGCCGGGTCAAGCTCGAGGCCGGGCTCCGCGACCTGCTGCGCCTGCGCAAGCTGCTCTGAGCCGGGCGCTCACAGCAGCCCCCACTCCCCCAGCACCACCCTGGCGCTCTCCCCACCAGCCACCGGGCGGGCGGCGGTGCCGCCGTCGGCCAGGGTCCAGCCGGCGACGCAGAGGGCCCGCAACCAGTCCAGTCCGTCGGATGCAGTCGGCGGGTGCTCACCGTCCTCGGAGATCTCCTCGAGCAGCATCCCGCCGGCCTCGGTCGGTCCCGCCACCCACGAGCCGCACCGCCAGCCTCGCGCCGTCGGCAGTACCGGCGGGTGGGATGCGAGCACCCCGGCGGCGTCGTGCGCGAGGTGGTCGGGACGGTGCCGCGGACCGGCGGCGAGGAGCGTCCCCGGGTCGGTGACGCCCGAGAGCACCAGCAGGCTGGCCGCACCGGCGCGCTGAGCACCTTCGATGTCGGTGTCCAGCCGGTCCCCGACCACCAGTGGCGCCTCGGCCCCGGTGCGAAGGACGCACTCGGCGTGCATGGCCGGATCCGGCTTGCCGGTCACCAGCGGCGGCTGCCCGGTGACGGCGCTGACCACACCGACGAGTGCCCCGTTGCCCGGCAGGGGTCCGCGCGGCGAGGGGACCGTCGCGTCGGCGTTGGTCGCCACGTGCCGGGCGCCCTCGCGCACCGCGACGACGGCCTCCGCGAGCTGAGCCCAGCCCACCTCGCGCCCGTAGCCCTGCACGACCGCGCCGGGTCGGTCCTCCGCCCGGTGCACGACGGTCAGGCCGGCGGCGGACAGCGCAGCGGCGACCCCTGGGCCGCCGACGGCGAGCACGCGGCCGGCCGGACCGAGGAGTTCGGCCACCACCGTCGCGGCGGACTGCGAGCTGGTGATGACGTCGGCCGGATCGGCGGGGACCCCGATCTCGGTGAGGTGGGCCGCGACCTCGTCCGGGGTGCGCGAGGCGTTGTTGGTGACGAACCCCAGCCGCATGCCGGCGTGCCGGACCTCGCGCAGCGCGTCCGGCACCCCCGGGACGGCGGCCGGGCCGACGTAGACCACGCCGTCGAGGTCGAGCAGGGCGACGTCGTAGCGCTCGACCAGCGGCTCCGGCGAGCCCGCGGCCAGCGACGGCCGTTCGGGCACCCCGTGCTCGCCGTCGCGGATGCCCGCCGTGGCCATGCTGTGCTCCCTCGTTCCGTCGTTCCCGTGGGCCTCGCCCGCGGTGCGGTGCTCCTGCCGCTCCTACGATTCGGGAGTGTCCCCCTCGCCGGCGCGTCCCCGCCCGTCCGATCCTGCGGCAGGACTGGACGTCCGGCCCTTCCGGGCGCTGACCTACCGCCGGCACGATCCCGCGCACCTGGCCCGGGTGAGCTCGCCGGCATACGACCTGGTCACCCCGGCCGACCGGGAGCGCCTGTCGCGGGCCGATCCGCACAACATCGTCCGCCTCATCCTCCCGCGCGCGGAACGAGCCGACAGCGAGCCGGCGCCAACCGGCGACGGCGCCGGGTCCTGGGCGACCGACGCGGCGGCGACGCTGCGCCGGTGGGAGCGCGACCAGGTGCTCGTCCGCGACGCCACCCCCGCCCTGTGGGCCTACGAGCTGCAGCCGTCCGGTGGCGAGGCGGCGACGACGGTGGGCTGGCTCGGGGCCGTCGGCCTCCCAGGCCCTACCTCCACCGCCGTGCTGCCGCACGAGGACACCTTCCCGGTGGCGGTGGAGGGGCGCCGCGCACTGCTGGCCGAGACCCGCACCGACCTCGAGCCGATCGTGCTGGCCCACGATCCGGACGACGAGGTGGCCGCGCTGACCGACCGGGCACGCACCGCGCCGCCGACGATGGAGGTGCTCGACGACGACGGCGTGCGCCACCGCCTGTGGCGGGTGGCCGACCCGGACGTGCTCGGCCGGCTGACGACCGCGCTCCGCCGGACCGGCGCGGTGATCGCCGACGGTCACCACCGGTTCGCCGCGGCGAAGGCGCACCAGCGCACCGACCCGGGGTGCCCGGGCTGCGACGCCGTGCTCGCGCTGGTGACCCCGATGGGGCTCGGAGGTCTGCGGGTGGCAGCGATCCACCGCGTGGTGCCCGACCTCGATCTCGACGCGGCCGTCCGGGAGGCGGCCGCCGGGTTCGTCGTCCGGGAGCTGCCCGAAACCGGTGACGGTATGGCCGCCGCCGAGGTGCACGCCTGGCTGGACCGGCCGGGGGTGTCGGGTTTCCTCGTCAGCGACGGCCGCCGCCTGGTGCACCTGGACGACCCGACGGCGGCGGTCCGCGCTCTCGTGCCGCCGGAGGCGCCGGCGGCGTGGCGGGGCCTGGACGTGGTGCTCGCGCACGCCGGCCTGGTTCGTGGCGTGTGGCGCCGCTCCGACGAGCCGGGCTCGATCGTCATCGCGCACACCGTGGAGGACGCGCTCCGGGGCGCCGTCGAGCGCTCCGGTGTCGCGTTGTTTCTGCGCCCGCCCTCGCCGGGCGACGTCGCAGCCGTCGCCCGGGCCGGTGCCAGGATGCCTCGGAAGTCGACCCTGTTCGTGCCCAAGCCCCGCACCGGGCTCGTGCTCCGCCCGCTGGACGACTGAGCCGGCGCTCACGCGGTCCGCTCGGCAGCCGTCGTGGTCGACCGCGGGACCTTGCGGCCCCGCCGGCAGTTGACCTCGCACACCGACGCGGTGCCCGAGCCGGTGCGCCAGAAGCGGCGCTGCAGAGCCCCTTCGACCTCGACGACGTCCCCGGGCTGCCACGCCGCCGCCCGCCGTTGGAGACCGCGGTCGTAGGTGATGCAGGCCAGCACGTCGACGGACTGGTTCCCCGCACGCGGTTCGGGCCGGCGGACCACCAGGCGGAACGACACCAGCGTGTCACCGCTGGGGAGGGTGCGGACCTCGGCCGGTGCGGACAACCGCCCGCGCAGCACGACGTCGTTGCGATCGATCACAGCCACGCTCATGGACCGAGCCTGGTGCGCGACCGGGCGGCCGCCCACCGCCGCGCGTCATCTGTGGACGCGGATCCCGGATGTGGACGGCCGACTCTGCAGGGTCAGTCGTCCGTGCCCGGATGCCTGTCCGCCGGGGCGGCTGCGTCGTCGTCGGCCTCGCCGAGCAGTTCGGCGACCTCTGCCTCCACCTCGTCCTGGAAGGAGCGACCGGTGCTGGACGGCTCGTCGGCATCGGTCGGATCGGCCTCGACCTCGCTGACCGCGGCCGCCGCGCCCTCGGCCACGTCCTCGCCCTCGGCCACGTCCTCGCCCTCGGCCTCGTCCTGGACCTCGACCTCTTCGAGCTCGGTGAACTCGACCGAGTTCGCGAACGCCTCGGGGTCCAGCGCGGCGACGGCGTCGTGCCACCGCTGCGCCAGCTGCTCCTCACCCTGCGCGTGCAGGAGGTCGGCGTAGGCGGCCGCGAAGCGCAGCTGGACGGCATCGCCCTCGGCCAGGGCGTCCGGTGAGGGGCGACCGCCGAGCGCGGCTTCGAGGACGAGCCGCGCGGCGGCGTCCTCGCCCAGATCGCGCCGCGCGCCGGCTTCGACCAGTCGCAGCTCGGCCGTCTCCTCCTCGTCGGGAGAGCCGGCCAGGGCCTCCCCCACGAGGCGCAGAGCCACCTCCGGACGTCCGAGCGCGCGCTCGCAGTCGGCCAGCACGGCGCGGTATGCCTCGTCACCGCTCATCCGCCGGTAGGCGCGCAGCTCTCGCGCCGCCTCGGCGTAGTCCTCGGCGTGGTAGGCCGCGACGCCGACGGCCTCGCGCACGACCGCGACCCGCGAGGCCCGGTCGCGAGCGGCACGGGCGTGCAGCAACGCCGTCTGCGGGTCGTCGTCGACGAGCGTGCCCGCAGCGACCAGGTGTGCGGCCACCCGCTCCACGTTGCGTGGGTCGAGGCCGCGCAGAGCCGAACGGACGGCGGGATCGAGGTCGCGCGGATCCACCCACTCCGGGATCTCCGGACCGGCCGGCAGCGGCGGACGCCGCTCGGACTGCTCGTACGGCCTTGACGGCCGCTGGTCCCCGCCGCGCCTGTGGTCCGAGGGACGGCGCTCGCGCCAGTTGCCAGGACCGCCCTCTCCGGTGCGACCAGCGCCGCTGCCACGCGGACGGTCCGAGGGCGCCCGGCGATCCTGCCGGTCAGCACGTCGGGGACGGTCGGCGGCACCACGCTCCTGGCCCTGCGGCCGGTCGCCGACGGGGCGCCGCTCCCGCCAGTCTCGCTGCGGGCGGTCACCCTGGGGACGCGCGCCTCGGGGCCCGTCGCCGGCGGGACGCCGGTCCTGCCAGCTCCGCTGCGGGCGGTCCCCCGGAGGCCGGCCGCCCTGCGTCCGGTCGCCTCGCGGTCGCTCACCCTGCGACCGGTCACCTGGAGGACGACGGTCCCGCATCTCGCCCGGCCTGGACCCCTCACGCTGGGCACCACCCGACGAAGGACGACGCTCCTGCCACCCCCCGCGCGACCCGCCGCCGGTCGGCCGGCGATCGCCGGCTTCCCCTCGGGGGCCCCGGTCAGCGAACGGGCGCCCCCGCTGCGAACCGGCGCGATCGTTCCGTGACGCACCACCGCCGCGCCCCTGCGAGGCCGACGGACCCGAGGAACGACCCCCGTCACGGCGGCGGTCGTTCCGTGCGCCCCCCTCACCCGACGGACGGGCGCCTCCGCCCTTGCCGCGCTCGGCGAAGTAGCGGGCGTCGCGGTCGCTGAGCGGCCGGGCGGGCCGGTCGGCGTCACCGGAGCCGCCACGTCCTCCGGCACCCGTCCGCGGGGCGGCCGGCCGGCCGGACGCGCCAGCCGGACGCTGGGCGCGGGCGCCGGGGCGGCCGGAACTCGAACCGGGGCGACCGCCGGAGCCGCGCGGCCCGTCGGAACCGCGTCGCGGAGTCGTCATCTGCAGGAACTACCTCATCGAAGGACGGCGCCCGCGCTGGAGCGGCCGAAAGTGTGCATGGAAAAAGCGAACGAGGGTCAGAGCGCGTGCGCTCTGACCCCCGTTCGTGAATGGTTGTCCGGCGGCGTCCTACTCTCCCACCCCGTCTCCAGGGCAGTACCATCGGCGCTGAGAGGCTTAGCTTCCGGGTTCGGAATGTTGCCGGGCGTTTCCCTCTCGCCATGGCCGCCGTAACTCTGTGAACATGTCGAACCAGGTGCTGGTTCGTGCGTTCAGAACCGCACAGTG
>NZ_LWUA01000089.1 GCF_005222955.1 Blastococcus sp. CCUG 61487
CTCGCTGGGCAGTACACCTAGCTGACCGCTACGACCAGCCGCTACGCGAACCGGCCGGCCAGCACCAGCGCGGGCCGGTCGGGGTGGTCGGCGAGCACCACGGCGTCGGCCAGCGCGACCGGGTCGACCTCGTCGTCGTACCTGTCGAACGCCGGCAGTACCCACGCGTCCTCGGCCGGTGTCCTCCGGCGGCGGGCGGCGGCGCTGACGCGCAGGTGGATCACCACGTCGAAGGGCAGGCCGAGACCCTGCAGCAGGGTGCCCGGCACCAGGAGGACGCCGCCGTCCGGCGCCGGCTCGGGACGGGCCCGCGCGGCGCGGTCGCGCTCCAGGTCCCACAGCACCGGGAGGTACCGGCCCGTACCGCCCGGCCCGACCGGCGTCAGCACCTCGCGGGTCAGGGCGTTGGCGTCGAGCCAGTCGGTGTACCGGGCGTCGGGGTCGGTGCGCCCGTGCTCCAGCCGGAGGGACGCCGGTCGGTAGAAGCCGTCGGCGGGCACGACGACCGCGCCGCGTCCGAGCGCCGGCAGCCGTTCGACGACGGCGAGGGCGAGGGTGCACGGTTCGGCGAGCTCGGGGCCGTCGACGGCGACGCGCAGCGCGGTGCTCCCGGGTTCCGGGTCCTGCGTGGCGAGCAGCGCGGCGAGCCGGTCGGCCAGCGCAGCCGGGGTGAGCGGTTCCGGCCGGGTCAGGACCGGCCGTCCGCTGCCCCGATCACGACGGGGGTGTCGACGACGGGCGCCGGCCGCGGCGCGTCCGCGGGCAGCCCGTCCAGCACCTCGCGGGCCAGCTCGGCGACCGGCCGGCCCTGCGAGCGGGCGTCGCGGCGCAGCTCCTCGAAGGCCGCCCGGGCGCTCACCCCGTGCCGCTCGGCCAGCACGCCGATGGCGCGCTCGGTCGCCACGCGCGCGGCCAGCGCGTGCTCGAGCTGGGCGACGGTGCGCTCCAGGACGGCGATGCGCGCGGCGGCCGGGTCCTGCGGTTCGTCGGGGACGGCGGCGGCGCCGCGCGCCGAGCGCCGGGCGGAGCGGTCCGGCTCCGGTGGCGCGCCCAGCTCCTCGGCCACCAGGTCGGCCAGGGACATGCCCTCGACGAGGTCGCCGACGACCGAGCTCGCTCCGATCGAGCGGACCACCCAGCCGGCGGGCGTGCGGACCAGCGCGACGGGGGCGCACCCGGTGTCCGACAGCCGTGTCGGCCGGTCCTCCGACCCCGCGGACGGACGCAGGAGCCCGTCCGCGGGCCGGGGACCGGGGATCACGACGTCCTCACGCCTCCGCCGCAGCTGCCAGCTGCGCCTTGACCTGGTCGATGCTCGGGTTGGTGAGCGCGGTGCCGTCGGCGAAAACCAGCGTGGGCACGGTCTGGTTGCCGCCGTTGGCCTGCATGACCAGCTCCGCGGCCTGCGCGTCGGCCTCGATGTCGACCTCGGCGAACTCGATGCCCTCGAGCTGCATGTGCTTCTTCAACCGGACGCAGTAGCCGCACCACGGGGTGGTGTACATGGTCACGGCGGCGCCGGTGGTCGCGGTCATCGGGGTCGATCCTCCATGGTCGTGGTGTCCCGGTCCAGCCCTGGTTCGGGTGAACGGTGTGTCCGGATGAACGTGGGGCTCCTGGGGATGCTTCCCCGCGATGTCGGCAGCGGCTGGGAGGATCGGTCGGGTCACCCCCAGGAGAAGGAGGCCGGATGCCGCCGACGGGCGTCGTGAGCCGTTCGGGCTCACGGGCTGAGGACGTGCTGGCCGGCCTCGACGACGAGCAGCGTGCCGCCGCCCAGGCGGTCACCGGGCCGGTCTGCATCCTCGCCGGCGCGGGCACCGGCAAGACCCGCACCATCACCCACCGCATCGCCTACGGGGTGCACACCGGCGTCTACGTGCCCGAGCAGGTGCTGGCGGTCACCTTCACCGCCCGGGCCGCGGGCGAGCTGCGCACCCGGCTGCAGGCGCTGGACGTGGGCGGTGTCCAGGCGCGCACGTTCCACGCCGCGGCGATGCGGCAGCTGCGCTACTTCGCGCCCCGCGTCCTGGGCGGCCCGATGCCGCCGCTGATCGAGAACAAGCTCCGGGTCGTCGCCTCGGCGGCCGCCCGCCACCGGCTCACCACCGACCGCACCAGCCTGCGCGACCTCGCCGGCGAGATCGAGTGGGCCAAGACGACCCTGGCCACCCCGGAGGACTACCCGGCGCGGGCCAAGGCCGCCGGTCGCGAGCCGCCGTTCGAGGCGGCCGCCGTCGCCGCCGTCTACGCCAGCTACGAGTCGGCCAAGGAGCGGGACGGGGCACTGGACTTCGAGGACCTGCTGCTGGTCACCGCCTACGCGCTGGAGGGCCACCCCGACGTCGCCCGCGCCGTCCGGGACCAGTACCGGCACTTCGTCGTCGACGAGTACCAGGACGTCAACCCGCTGCAGCAGCGGCTGCTGGACGCCTGGCTGGGCGGGCGGGCCGAGGTGTGCGTCGTCGGCGACCCCAACCAGACCATCTACTCGTTCACCGGTGCCGATCCGGACTACCTGCTCGGCTTCGCCGACCGCTATCCCGACGCCGAGGTGGTCAAGCTCGAGCGCGACTACCGGTCGACGCCGCAGGTGGTCGGCCTGGCCAACCGGCTCATCGGCATGGCCCCGCAGCGCAAGGGCCTGCCCGGGCTGCGGCTGCTCGGTCAGCGAGCCGACGGCGCCGAGCCCCGGTTCGTGGAACACCCCGACGAGCCGGCCGAGGCCGCCGCCGTCGCGGCCCGCTGCAAGGCGTTGATCGACGAGGGCACGCCGGCCAGCGAGATCGCCATCCTGTTCCGGATCAACGCCCAGTCGCAGGTGTACGAGTCGGCGCTGGCCGACGTCGGCGTGCCCTACGTGCTCAGGGGCGGCGAGCGGTTCTTCGAGCGGCCAGAGGTGCGCGACGCGGTGCTGCTCCTGCGCGGAGCGGCCGCCGGCGGCAACGAGCCCGGCATGCTGGTCTCGGCGGTACGCGACGTGCTCGCGTCCACCGGATGGGTGGAGCACCGGCCTCCTGCGGGCGGAGCGGCTCGCGACCGCTGGCAGTCCCTGGCCGCGCTGGTCGACCTCGCCGTCGACCTGGTCGCGGAGAACCCGTCGCTGGACCTGGCCGGGTTCGTCGCGCACCTGGCCGCGCGCGCCGACGCCCAGCACGCCCCGACGGTGCAGGGCGTCACCCTCGCGTCGATGCACGCGGCCAAGGGCCTGGAGTGGGACGCCGTCTTCGTCGTCGGGTTGGTCGACGGCGTCCTCCCGATCGCCCAGTCGCTGTCGCGGCCGGACGCGGTGGAGGAGGAGCGCCGGCTGCTCTACGTCGCCGTCACGCGGGCCCGCGAGCAGCTCACCCTCTCGTGGTCGCTGGCACGCAATCCCGGGGCCAAGCGCGCCCGGCCCCGCAGCCGGTTCCTCACCGGGCTGGCCCCCGACTCCGGCCCCACCGCGCCACCGGCCCGACGGTCCGGCAAGCGACCCAAGGTGGTGCTGGAGGGCGCGGCCGGCGAGCTGTTCGAGCGGCTCCGTGCCTGGCGCAGCCAGGTTGCCCAGGCCGCCTCGGTCCCGGCCTTCGTCGTCTTCACCGACGCGACCCTCCAGGCGATCGCCGAGACCCGGCCGGCCAACGTCCGGGAGCTCGCCGCGCTGCCCGGGATCGGGGCCCGCAAGCTCGAGCTCTACGGCGAGGACGTGCTGGCCACGGTCGCCGGCTGAGAAGAAATTCAGGTCTCCGGGCCCCGGGAGCGTTAATTCGATTGACCCTCCCCGAGGGCCTCCCTAGTGTCCTGACACACACGAGCTGCACCCGCTCGAGCCCGGCCGTCCGGCCGCGCTCGGACCCGGAAGGAGGAGCGATCGTGATCAGCATGACGTGGACCGACGCCTCCACCGGGTTCCCCGGCTCGGAGGGCGTCGCCGCGCGTCCGGCCGTCTGCGCGACGGCCCTCGCCGGCAACGGAGTTCTCCTGGCGCCCGTCGCCGCCCCGGTCCAGGGGACCGGTGTGCCCGCCGCGATCCGTCTCCGCCGGATCGATGAGCGCGTCGCCGTCCCGGCGTCCTACCTGCAGGACATCGCCGGCATCGCACCGATCAGCAGCACGAAGCACGACAACAGCACCACCCTCGGGCTCCACTCCCGACGACGACCGCAGAGCTAACCGCTCGCCGGTCCTCCTCGAGGCCGCGGAACCCGAACCCCGGGATCCGCGGCCTTCTCGTTTCCGCCGCGGCACCCGGCCCCGACTTCGGTCGGCGGGCCCCCGCCGGCCGTCAGACGACGAGCACGAGGAGGAGCGGCAGTGCAGCCGACACTGGACCGCCCGCTGTCCCGCCACCGGTCCGGCCTGCCCCGGACCGGTGGCGCGTCACCGCCCAGGAACCCCCGTCCGTACCGGTGGCCGACCGAGCCGCCGGCACCTGCTCCGGTGCGGCAGTCCCTGCCGTGCCACGAGGAGGACCCGGAGCTGTGGTTCGCCGAGAGCCCGGCGCAGCTGGAGCTGGCCAAGACGTTCTGCGCGCCGTGCCCGGTGCGCGACACGTGCCTGGCCGGCGCCCTGGACCGCGCCGAGCCCTGGGGCGTCTGGGGCGGCGAGATCTTCGACCGCGGTGTGGTCATCGCCCGCAAGCGGCCCCGGGGCCGTCCGCGCAAGGTGACCGCCGCATGAGCACCCGGGAACCGGGCCTCGTCCCGACGACGAGGGCTCACCGACCGACCACGAGAACCGAGGACAGCATCATGCACACGTACGAACACGGTCTGGCCCAGCGCCGCATGCAGGAGATGCGCGAGGAAGCCCAGGTGGTCTCCCGGGCGCACCGCCTGCACCGGGCTCGCCGAGCGGCCCGTCGCGCCGAGCGGGCCCACCGGAGGGCGGCGCGGCTCAGCGCGTCGGTCTACTGAACCGGACCCGGGTCCGGGCGCCGAGGTGGCGTCCGGACCCGCGTCACGCGGAGAAGCTGGGGAGCCACTCCTCGAGGATGCTGCGGAAATCGCCCTCGGCGTCGAGCTGGCACAGGACGCCGATCGAGCCGATCGTCACCCGGTGGATGAGCAGGTAGGCAGGCGGCAGGTTGAGCTGGCGCCCCAGCCGCGTCATGTCGCTGCGCGGGTCGGAGATCCGGGCGGCCTGCTCCTGCATCCAGGCGCGGGTGAAGTGGAACCGCGGCGAGGCGACGGGCTCGAGCATCGGTCGCAGGAAGGCGAGCACCGCCTGCGGATCGACGGTCGTGCCCGGCAGGACGAATCCCTCGGCGCGCAGATCGGCCAGCACCTCGTCGGCGCGGCCCTCCAGCGACCAGCGCAGCAGCCGGCCGATCGGCTCGGGATGCCCGTCGGGCAGCCGCGCGGTCGCGCCGAAGTCGATGACGCCGAGCCGGCCGTCGTCCAGCAGCCGGAAGTTGCCCGGGTGCGGATCGGCGTGCAGCAGCCCCGCGCGCTGGGGGCCGGAGAAGTGCAGGGTGGCCAGCAGCGTGCCGGACCTGTTCCGCTGCTCCCTGCTGCCCCCGGCGATGATCCGCGACAGCGGCGTGCCCTCCAGCCACTCGGAGACGATCACCTTGGGGGCGCTGGCGACCACCCGGGGCACCACGATCTGCGGATCGCCGGCGTAGGCGGCGGCGAACGCCCGCTGCGCGTCGGCCTCGAGGCTGTAGTCGAGCTCCTCGACGACGCGGGCCCGCAGCTCGGCGATCAGCGGCTTGACGTCCATGCCGGGGAACAGGGTCGCGAACAGCCGGGCGAAGCGGCTGAGCTGGTTGAGATCGGCCATGAGGGCGGTCGCGGCCCCCGGGTACTGGATCTTGACGGCGACGTCGCGGCCGTCCTTCCAGGTGGCGCGGTGCACCTGGCCGATGCTGGCCGCCGCGGCGGGCTGGTCGTCGAAGTCGGCGAACCGCCGGCGCCACGTGCCGCCGAGCTGCTCGGCGAGCACCGCGTGCACGGTGCGCACCGCCATCGGCGGCGCCTCCTCCTGGAGCTTCACCAGCGCCTCCCGGTACGGCGCGGCGACCTCCTCCGGCACGGCGGCCTCGAAGACCGACAGGGCCTGCCCGAGCTTCATCGCCCCGCCCTTCAACTGCCCGAGGACGGCGAACAGCTGCTCGGCGGTGCGCTGCTGCAGCTCCGCGGCGACGGCGTCCGAGGACTGACCGGACAGGCGCTTGCCCAGGCCGAGCGTGGCCCGGCCCGCCGCCCCGAGCGGGAGCGACGCGAGGCGCGCGGTCCGTGAGACCGAACCTCGCGGCATGACCGGTCGGTCGTCGCTCACATGTCCTCCTCGTCCGCGCCCGTGGCCGGCCCGGACAGCATCGCGGGGCCGTCTCGGGTGACCCCGCGAGCGCGCTCACGGGCCATTGTTCCCTGTCGCCGGGCCGCGCCGCTGGACGCAGCCGCACTCGGGGTGGGCGGTCCACCGCCGGAGGCGCGGCACGAGGTCGGGCGGGGCGATCTCCAGCGTCGCCTCGAGCGTGACCGGCGCGGCGCTGCCGTCGAGGTAGGCCAGCGCCTGGACGGCGGCGGTCGCGGCGGTGAGCAGGCAGGTCACCGTCGCCCCGCTCGGGGGCGGCTCGCCGGCGGTGAGCTGGGCGGCGAGCTCCGGCCACCGCGGGTCGGCGTCGCGCCGGTGGAGGTCACCGCAGCGGAGGCAGCTCGTCACGCCGGGTACCACCAGCGGGCCCACCACCCCGGTGGCTCCTCGCACCGTCGCGACCAGGTGCGGGATCCCCTCCCGCGACCAGTCGGTGGACGTGGGGTCGGAGGCCGCCCACGGTCGGGCCAGCACGACCAGGTCCGGACGGATGCCGGCGGGGAGCGGGCGCAGGTCGGTGAGCGGGCTGGCGCGGCGCACGGCGTCGGCGGCTGCCAGGGCGCGCGGGCGGCCCTCGTCCTCCGGCGTCGCCCCGCCGACGACGGTGTCGGCGGCGCGCACCACGGCGGGATCGCGGACGCTCACGCGCCCGACCCCGCTGGCGGCCAGGACGGCGGCCAGGGGCGTGCCGACGCGGGTCGCCCCCTCGACCAGCACGACGGATCTGCGCCGGGCCTGCCACGTCCCGGGCGGCGACGTCTCCGCAGCCCGGCGGGCGGCG
>NZ_LWUA01000090.1 GCF_005222955.1 Blastococcus sp. CCUG 61487
GCGGCTGCAGGACCAGGCCGGCCAGCGTCGACGCCTCGCCGATGAGCACGGGCACCGGCATGCCCCGGCCCCGGTTCTTCGCCGCCAGCAGCGCGGTCACCGCCGTCGGGCTGAACGCGTCGGCCGCCACGCCGTACACGGTGTCCGTCGGCAGCAGCACCAGCCCGCCGGCGCCCAGGGCCGCGGCCGCGCGTCCAGGCCGGCGCGCGCGCCGCGGGATCGGTGCAGTCGTAGGTCTCGGCCACGGGGAGGCAGTCTCCCACCGGCGCCGAGGATCCCGTCGGCCGGTGCGTCAGTCGTCGCCCCGGCCGCCGTTCCCGCGGCCTCCGCCACGGCCGCGCTCGCCCCGTTCCCCGTCGCCGCGGCCGCGGTCGCCGCGGTCTGCGTCACCCCGGCCCCGCTCGTCCCTGTCCTCGTCGTCGTCCTCCTGGCCTCCCTCGTCGACAGGCGCCGGAGGGGGCGTGGAGGCCGGGGCGGGGATCGGGATCGGGGGCACGGCGTAGCTCACGCGCACGACGTCGCCGGGAGCCAGCACCCCAGCCGGGTCGACCCCGGTGACCACGCCGCCGGGCACCTCCCCCGTCTCCACCGTCAGCAGCTCGACCTGCAGCCCGCGGGCGAGCAGCTCGGCCTGCACCTCGCTCACCTGACGGCCCAGGAACGCCTCGGCCAGCACCTCGATGCCGGCCGGCTCGCTGATGTCGGCGGGCTCCGCGGCCACGGGCGCCGCCTCCTCGTCGCGCAGCGCCGCGACCAGGCCCACGGCGCCGACGACGAGCAGCACGGCCAGCAGCGCCGCGACCGGCAGCGCCCACCGCCGGCGGCGTCGCGGAGCGGGTGGGGTCTCCGTCGTCCACGGCAGGGCGGGGAGGACGGCGGTGACCGCCGGTCCAGCGGTCACCGGCGCGCCGGCGAGCACGCGGTCCACGGCGTCGCGCAGGGCCGCTCCGTCGGGGAAGCGCACGGACGGGTCCTTGGCCATCGCGCGCTCGACCAGGGACCTGACCGCGGGAGGGACGTCGTCGGGCAGGGGTGCGGGGTGGTCGCGGATCTGCATGACGGCGACCTGCACCGCGCTCTCGCCCTCGAACGCCCGCCGGCCGGCCAGGCACTCGTAGGCCACCGCGCCCAGGGCGTAGACGTCGCTCGCCGGGGTCGCGACCTCGCCGGACGCCTGCTCCGGGGAGAGGTAGTGCGCCGTCCCGAGCACCTGGCCGGTGGCGGTGAGCCCGACGCTGGAGGCCGACCGGGCGATGCCGAAGTCGGTCAGCTTCACCCGCCCGTCGCGGGCGACGAGCAGGTTGGCCGGCTTGATGTCGCGGTGCACGACGCCGGCGGCGTGCGCGGCGGCCAGCCCCTCGGCGGCCTGGCGCAGCACGTCGAGCGTCCGCGGCACGCCCAGCCGCGGCTCCCGGCGCAGCACCTCGGCGAGAGACTCCCCCTCGACCAGTTCCATCACCAGGAAGGCCGTCGGCGCCCCACCGGGAGGTCCCGGGACCTCGCCGTAGTCGAAGACCGCGGCGATGTGCGGATGGGTGAGGACGGCGGCGTGCTTGGCCTCGGCGCGGAAGCGGGTGCGGAAGGTCGGGTCACCGGCGTACTGTTCGCGCAGCACCTTCACCGCCACGGGGCGGTCGAGCAGGGTGTCGCGAGCGCGCCAGACCTGTCCCATGGCGCCGCCGGCGATGAGCCCGCTCAGCTCGTACCGGTCCGCCAGCAGGTCGTCCCGCTGTCCTGCCACTGGTCCTCCGCTCCTCGGGTCAGCCGAGCCTGGCCGTGGTGAAGCGCGGCCGGCCGGCCAGATCCGGGTGGTCCTCGACGTCGGTGTACCCGCCGTGGGCCCGGACCAGCGCCGGGAGCGCCGTCCCCTGCTGGTCGGCGTGCTCGATCCCGAGCCAGCCGCCCGGACGCAGCAGGCGCGCGGCGACGCCCAGCATGCCGCGGACCACGTCGAGCCCGTCCGGGCCGCCCCACAGTGCCAGCGGCGGGTCGTGCTCGGCCACCTCCCGCGGCACGCGGGCCCCGTCCGGCACGTAGGGCGGGTTGGAGACGACGACGTCGACCCGCCCGTCGAGCTCGCCGAGCAGCGCGGGATCGGTCATGTCGCCCTCGACGACGCCGACGGGGGTGTCCCCGGCGCCGATCCGGGACAGCGCGTTGTGCCGGGTCCACGCGATCGCCCCCGGATCGCGCTCGACGGCGGTGACCCGCGCACCCGGGTGCTCGTGCGCGATCGACAGCGCGATGGCACCCGAGCCGCTGCCCAGGTCGACCACGACGGGGCCGTCGAGGCCGGTCAGCCGCTCGAGCACCCACTCGACGAGCAGCTCGGTCTCCGGGCGCGGCACGAAGACGCCGGGGCCGACCGCCAGCTCCAGGTGCCGGAACGCCGCGCGACCGGTCAGGTGCTGCAGGGGCACCCGGTCGGTCCGCTGCGCGAGGAGCTCCTCGAACCGGGTCGCGGCGTCGACCGGGACGTCGTCCAGGGTGAGCAGCCGCGCGCGGGGCACCGCGAGGACGTGCGCCAGGAGCAGCTCGGCGTCCACCCGCGGCGACTCCACCCCGGCCTCGGCCAGGGTGCGGGCGGCGCCCGCCAGCAGTTCCCGCGGGCTCAGGAGCCGGCCGCCAGCAGCTCGGCGGTGTGCGCGCTGCTGAGCGCGTCGATCACCGCGTCCAGGTCGCCGTCGAGCACCTGGTCGAGGTTGTGCGACTTGTAGCCGACGCGATGGTCGGAGATCCGGTTCTCCGGGAAGTTGTACGTGCGCACCCGCTCGCTGCGGTCCACGGTGCGCACCTGGCTGCGCCGCTGGTCGCTGGCGGTCGCCTCGGCCTCCTCGCGGGCGACCGCGAGCAGCCGGGAGCGCAGGACGCGCAGCGCGGACTCCCGGTTCTGCAGCTGGCTCTTCTCGTTCTGCGAGCTCACCACGATCCCGCTGGGCAGGTGGGTGATGCGCACGGCGGAGTCGGTGGTGTTGACGCTCTGCCCGCCCGGCCCCGAGGACCGGAAGACGTCGATGCGCAGGTCGTTCGGGTCGACGGTCACGTCGACCTCCTCGGCCTCGGGCAGCACCAGGACGCCGACGGCCGAGGTGTGGATGCGGCCCTGGCTCTCGGTGGCGGGGACCCGCTGGACGCGGTGCACGCCGCCCTCGAACTTCAGCCGGGACCAGATCCCCTCGTCGCCACGGCTCTTGATCGCGACGGCGACGTCCTTGTAGCCACCGAGCTCGGCGTCGACGGCGTCCAGGACCTCGGTGGCCCAGCCGCGGCGCTCGGCGTACCGCAGGTACATCCGCAGCAGGTCGCCGGCGAACAGCGCGGACTCCGCCCCGCCCTCCCCCGCCTTGATCTCGAGGATGACGTCCTTGTCGTCGTCGGGGTCCTTGGGCAGCAGCTGCTCGCGCAGCCGGTCCTCGAGCTCCGGGATCCGCTGCTCGAGCGCCGCGACCTCTTCGCGGAACGAGGAGTCCTCGGAGACGAGCTCGCGGGCGGCGGCGAGGTCGCCGCGGGCCTCGTCGAGGGCGCGGGCGGTCTCCACCAGCGGGGCGAGCTGGGCGTAGCGCCGGCCCAGGCGTCGGGCGCGGGCCTGGTCGGCGTGCACGGCCGGGTCGGCGAGCTCCTGCTCGAGCGACGCGTGCTCGACGAGCAGGTCGGCCAGCCGGTCGGGCGCTGGGCTGCTCATCGGCTCACTCCTGCGTGCGGTCGGGTCCGGACACGACGACGGCGCCCGTCCCACGCGAGGTGGGACGGGCGCCGTCGGTGGTGCTACTTGTCTGCGGTGGCTCCGGCGTTGCGCTTGCCGAAGCGCTTCTCGAAGCGGGCCACGCGACCGCCGGTGTCGAGGATGCGCTGCTTGCCGGTGTAGAAGGGGTGGCAGGCGGAGCACGTCTCGACGGTCAGCTGACCGGTCGGCGAGGTGCTGCGGGTGGTGAAGGTGTTGCCGCAGCCGCAGGTCACGGTGGTGACGTTGTAGGCCGGGTGGATGTCGGGCTTCATGACTGCTGCCTCTTCTTGGAAGTCTGGGTCGTCCGGTGTGCGTCAACGCCGGGGCCCGGGGGGCGATTCCCGGCCGCGCCGACGGGGCTCGGTCGACCAGTATCCCTGGTCGGCGAATCCCGCCGGCGCAGGGGGTCTCAGCTGTCCGGACCCAGCGTCGTCTTCTGGATCTGCATGAGGAACTCGACGTTGTTGCGCGTCTTCTTCAGCTTGTCCAGCAGCAGCTCGAGTGCCTGCTGCGGCTCCAGGGCACCGAGCACCCGGCGGAGCTTGATCACGATGGCCAGCTCGTCGGGCGACATGAGGATCTCCTCCTTGCGCGTGCCCGACGCGTTGACGTCGACCGCCGGGAAGACCCGCTTGTCCGCCAGCCGGCGGTCGAGCTTGATCTCGGCGTTCCCGGTGCCCTTGAACTCCTCGAAGATGACCGTGTCCATCGTGGAGCCGGTCTCGACCAGCGCCGAGGCGATGATCGTGAGCGACCCGCCGTTCTCGATGTTGCGGGCAGCACCCAGGAAGCGCTTGGGCGGGTAGAGCGCCGTGGAGTCGACACCACCGGAGAGGATGCGCCCGCTGGCGGGGGCCGCCAGGTTGTAGGCGCGGCCCAGGCGGGTGATCGAGTCCAGCAGGACGACCACGTCGTGACCCATCTCGACCAGGCGCTTGGCCCGCTCGATGGACAGCTCGGCGACGGTGGTGTGGTCGGCCGGCGGCCGGTCGAAGGTCGAGGCGATGACCTCGCCCTTCACCGAGCGCTGCATGTCGGTGACCTCCTCGGGCCGCTCGTCGACGAGGACGACCATGAGGTGGCATTCCGGGTTGTTCCGGGTGATCGCGTTGGCGATCGACTGCAGGACCATCGTCTTGCCGGCCTTGGGCGGCGACACGATCAGCGCGCGCTGCCCCTTGCCGATCGGCATGACGAGGTCGATGACCCGGGTGGTGAGCTGGTGCGGCTCGGTCTCCAGCCGCAGGCGCTCCTGCGGGTAGAGCGGCGTCAGCTTGGTGAACTCGGGCCGGTTGCGGGCCTGCTCGGGGTCCAGCCCGTTGACGGTGTCGAGGCGGACCAGCGCGTTGTACTTGTCCTTGCGCTCGCCCTCCCGCGGCTGGCGGACCGCGCCGGTGATCGCGTCACCGCGCCGCAGTCCGTAGCGGCGGACCTGCGACAGCGACACGTAGACGTCGTTGGGGCCGGTCAGGTACCCGGAGGTGCGGACGAACGCGTAGTTGTCCAGCACGTCCAGGATGCCGGCGACGGGCAGCAGGACGTCGTCCTCGGTGATCGTGGGCTCGCCCTGGTCGAAGCGGTCCCGGCCACCGCCGCGCTTGTTGCGGTCGCGGTAGCGGCGGCCGCGGCGACCGCGCCCGCCCTCGAAGTCGTCGTCGTCCTCGTCGGTGCTGGGGCCGCGACCACCGTCGTTGCGGTTGTCGGTGCGGTTGCCCGGACGACCGTCGCGGTCGGTGCGGTCCCCGCGGTCGGGTCCGCGGTTGCCACCGTCCCGGTTGGCGCCGTCCCGGTTGGCGCCGTCCCGGTTGGCGTTGTCCCGGTTGGCGTTGTCCCGGTTGGCGTTGTCCCGGTTGGCGTTGTCCCGGTTGCCGCCGTCCCGCTCGTTGCGGTTGCGGTTCCGGGTGCGCTGCGGGCGGTCCCCGTCGCGGTCGTCGTCCTGCTGGTCGGCGCCGGCCGGGTCGGCGGACGCGGCGCGCTCCCCCTCCTCGGCGGCGGGGGCAGCGGTCGTCTCGACCGACGGGGAGCCGGCCGGGCGGCTGGCTCCGCGTCGGGTCCGGGTGGGGGCGGCGTCGCCACCACCGGTCAGCGGGCCACTGTTGGCGCCACCGCTGACCGGCGCCTCGAGCGGCGCCGCGGTGGCGGCCTCCGACCGGGGGGCCGGGGCGCTCTCGCCGCCGACCTGGCGCGCGGAGATCGCGGCCACGAGATCGCTCTTGCGCATCCGGCCGGTGCCGGGGATGCCGAGTTCGGCAGCCAGGCGCTGCAGTTCCGGCAGCAGCATGCCGGACAGTCCGGTGCCGCGGCGGCGGGCACGACCCGCCTGCCCAGAAGCGGCAGTGTCCTCGGTCGCGCCGGCGGCGTCCTGCGCGCCGGTCGTGACGAGGTCGGTGCTTTCGCTCACGTACAGGTCCTTCCCTGCGGTGACCTGCGCGTCCCAGCGCAGGGGGTGCACCGCTCCCTGTGGACCCGGGCATGAGGCAGGGGCGCAGAAGGAAGCGGGTGGAGAAACACGGGGCGGATCAACGGCGAAGATCGTCGGCTTCGGCCCCGCACGAGGCTCGCCCGAGTGGGCGGCTACGCCGTGAGCCTAGACGGCGGCCCACGACGAGGACAACACCGGGGTTCCCCAGCGTGTTCCTCGTTATCGAGACGATACCTCTCCGCTGTCCGGCAGCACCGTGGCCCCGCCGGTGTCGACGTCCAGCGGACGCATCCGCCAGCCGTGCGGGACGAGGGCGGGGAGCCGGCTCACCGCGTCGTCGCCGGCCGGGTCGTCGGGCTGCCGGCGCGTCAGCACGAGCAGGCTC
The DNA here is from genome assembly GCF_005222955.1 of Blastococcus sp. CCUG 61487. Classification (GTDB taxonomy): domain Bacteria; phylum Actinomycetota; class Actinomycetes; order Mycobacteriales; family Geodermatophilaceae; genus Blastococcus. The sequence goes on from NZ_LWUA01000090.1 coordinate 6,532, forward strand.
GGCCCCGCCCCGGAGACGACGGTCGGGAACCCCGCGGCCCGCAGCCGGTCCAGCAGGGCGAGGGACTCCGGCATGGCCGAGGTGCGCTGGCGCTGGTGCAGCCGGTCCTGCGTGGCCTCCATCAGCAGCCCCGGCCGAGCGGTCAGCGCGTGGACGAGCATCGCGGTGCGACCGGCGTTGAACGCAGCGTCCGCGTGCGGGACCAGCTCGGGCAAGAGGTCGCGGGCGACGTGGGTGGACAGCGTCGTCTCCGGGACGAGCACCACCGGCCGGACCTCCGGGTGGACCGACAGCGTGTCCGCGATCGGGCCGTGCTCGGTCTCCCAGCTCAGGGTCGCGCTGCCGAACAGGCAGGCGGCGACGTTGTCAGGGTGGCCCTCCATGGCGGTGACCAGCCGCAGGACGGCGTCGCGGTCGATCTCCTCGACATCCGGGCAGAGCGCCCACGCCCCCAGCGCGCCGGCGACGACGGCGGCGGCCGACGAGCCCATCCCCCGCCCCTGCGGGATGGTGTTCTCGGCCCGGACCCGCAGCCCCGGCGTCGACCAGTCCAGCTCGGCGCACGCGGCCCGGAAGGCCCGCACGACCAGGTGCGACTCGTCGGTGGGCAGCTCACCCGCTCCCACCCCGGTGACCTCGACCTCCAGCCCTGCGGGCGCGATCGCGAACTCCAGGACGTCGTGGCAGGCGAGGGCCAGGCCCGCGCAGTCGAAGGCCGGCCCGAGGTTGGCGCTGGTGGCCGGGACCCGGACCCGGACGACGTCCCGCCGCGGCGTGGTCACAGCCCGAGCTGGGCGGCGGCCGCCGCCGCGTCGACCGGGACGGTGGTCGGCGCCGGCGCACCGGAGATGGCCCACTCCGGGTCCTTGAGGCCGTTGCCGGTGACCGTGCAGACGATCCGCTGGCCGGGCTCGAGCTCACCGGCAGCGTGCACCTGCAGCAGGCCCGCGACCGACGCGGCCGAGGCCGGCTCGACGAAGACGGCCTCGCTGCGGGCCAGCAGCCGGTAGGCGGCGAGGATCGCGCGGTCGGTGACCGCGTCGATCCGGCCGCCGGACTCGTCACGGGCGGCGAGGGCCTTCGTCCAGGAGGCCGGGTTGCCGATCCGGATCGCGGTGGCGATCGTGCTCGGGTTCTCGACGACCTGACCGCTGACGATCGGCGCGGCGCCGGCGGCCTGGAACCCCCACATGCGCGGCGTCCGGGTGGCGGGCCCGGGAACCTCCGACGAGTCGCAGTACTCGCGGTAGCCCTGCCAGTAGGCGGTGATGTTGCCGGCGTTGCCGACCGGCAGGCAGTGGATGTCCGGGGCGTCGCCGAGGACGTCGACGATCTCGAAGGACGCCGTCTTCTGGCCCTCGATCCGGTACTGGTTGACGCTGTTGACCAGGCTGACCGGGTAGTCGATCGCCAGCTTGCTGGCGAGTGCGAGGCAGTCGTCGAAGTTGCCGTCGACCTGCAGGAGACGGGCGCCGTGGACCAGGGCCTGCGCGAGCTTGCCCATCGCGATCTTGCCCTGCGGCACGAGCACCGCACAGGTGAGCCCGGCCCGCGCCGCGTAGGCGGCGGCGCTGGCGCTGGTGTTCCCGGTCGAGGCGCAGATGACCGCCTTCGACCCCTCCTCGACGGCCTTGGTGATCGCCATCGTCATGCCGCGGTCCTTGAACGAGCCCGTCGGGTTGGCCCCCTCGACCTTGAGGTAGACCTCGCACCCGGTCCGCTCGCTCAGCTCGCGGGCCCGCAGCAGCGGCGTCGCGCCCTCCTGCAGCGTGACGACAGGGGTGCTGTCGCTCACCGGCAGCCGCGACCGGTATGCCTCGATCAGCCCGGGCCACCCCGGCGATGCGCTCATGACAGCCCCTCCACGCGCAGGACGCTGGTCACGCCGCGGACGGCGGGCATGTCGCGCAGGGCGGCGATGGTGGCCGACAGCGCCGCGTCCGGGGCGCTGTGCGTGACGAGGACGAGGGTCGCGGCGTCGTCCCGGCCGTCCTGGCGGACGGTCGAGATGCTCACGCCGTGGTGAGCGAACTCCTGGGCGACGGTGGCCAGCACACCCGGCTTGTCCGCGACGTCGAGGCTCACGTGGTACCGCGTCGGCGTCTCGGCCATGGGGCGGACGGGCAGCGCGGCGTAGCCGGTGGGGCCCTGCCCGGAGGCGCCGGCCACCCGGTTGCGGGCCACCGCGACGAGGTCACCGAGGACGGCGCTGGCGGTCGGTTCGCCCCCGGCGCCCTGGCCGTAGAACATGAGCTGGCCGGCGGCCTCGGCCTCGACGAACACCGCGTTGAACGCGCCGCCGACCGAGGCCAGCGGGTGCGTCGTCGGGATCATCGCGGGGTGGACGCGCACGGCCACGGAATCGGACGCCGCTCCGCCGTCCGGCTTGTCCGTCACCCGCTCGCAGATGGCCAGCAGCTTCACCGTGCAGCCGATCTCCGCAGCGCGCGCGACGTCGGTCGCCGTCACCGCGGAGATGCCCTCGCGGTGGACGTCGGCCGCCGACACCGGGGTGTGGAAGGCCAGCGACGCGAGGATCGCCGCCTTGGCCGCGGCGTCGAACCCGTCGACGTCGGCGGTGGGATCGGCCTCGGCGTAGCCGAGCTCGGTGGCCTCGGCGAGCGCCTCGGCGAAGCCGGCGCCGGTCTCGGCCATGCGGGACAGGATGTAGTTGGTCGTCCCGTTCACGATGCCGACGACGCGGCGCAACTGGTCGCCGGCGAGGGACTCCCGCAGCGGCCGCAGCAGCGGGATCGCCCCGGCGACGGCGGCCTCGTAGTACAGGTCCACCCCGGCCGCGGCGGCCGCGGCGTGCAGGCCCGGCCCGTCCTCGGCCAGCAGCGCCTTGTTCGCGCTGACCACCGACTTGCCCGCCTCGAGCGCGGCGTAGAGCAGGCTGCGCGCCGGCTCGATGCCGCCGATGACCTCGACGACGAGGTCGACGTCGTCCCGCCGCACCAGCGCCGCGGCGTCGGTGGTGAGCAGGTGCTCGGGGACGTCGGTGTGGTGCGCGGGGCGGCGGACGGCGATGCCGGCCAGCTCCACCGGCCGGCCGATGCGGGCGGCGAGGTCGTCGGCCTGCTCCTCGATCAGCCGCTGCACGGCGCTGCCCACGGTCCCGCGGCCCAGCAGGGCCACCCTCAGCGGCGCCGTCACGACCGGGCTCCGGCGGGGTGCTCGGGGGCGGGTTGGTCGACCGCCGGCGAGGACGCGGGGCGGTCGGCGAGGACGGCGTCGAGGGCGAACACGTCGGACAGTGTCTGACGACGGACGATCTCGGTGGCCACCCCCTCCCGTACGGCGACCACCGGCGGCTTGAGCAGGTAGTTGTAGTTGCTCGCCATCGACCAGCAGTAGGCGCCCGTCGCGGCCACCGCGAGCAGGTCGCCGGCGACGACGTCCGACGGCAGCCACAGGTCCCGCACCAGCACGTCCCCGCTCTCGCAGTGCTTGCCCACGACCCGGCACAGCGCGGGCGGGGCGTCGGACACCCGGTTGGCCAGCACGCAGGTGTAGCTCGCGTCGTAGAGCGCGGTGCGGATGTTGTCGCTCATCCCGCCGTCGACCGACACGTAGTTGCGGACCGTCGGGATGCCGGGCGCGCTGCCGCCGCCCAGCCGCACCGGCTTGATCGTGCCGATCTCGTAGAGGGTCACGGTGCCGGGGCCGGCGATCGCGCGGCCCGGTTCGACCGCCAGGCGCGGCACCGGCAGCCCGAGCGCGGCGCACTCCGAGGCGACGACCGCCCGCAGCCGGGCGGCGACGTCGCCGGGGCCGACCGGGTCGTCCTCGGGGACGTAGGCGATGCCGAACCCGCCGCCGAGGTTGAGCTCGTCCAGCAGCTCCCCGGTCGCCTGGTGGACCTGGCCGAGCAGCCCGACGACCCGGTGCGCGGCGGCCTCGAAGCCGGCGGTGTCGAAGATCTGCGAGCCGATGTGGCTGTGCAGGCCGGCCAGGCGCAGCGCCGGCTCGCGGATGACCCGCACCGCCGCGGTGAGCGCGTCCCCGGTCGCCAGCGAGAAGCCGAACTTCTGGTCCTCGTGCGCGGTGGCGATGAACTCGTGCGTGTGCGCCTCGATGCCGACCGTCGCGCGGATGAGCACCGGGACCGGTGCGCCGCCCTCGGCCACCCGGGCGGCCGCCAGCGGAGCCAGCCGGTCGATCTCGTCGAACGAGTCGAGCACGATGTGGCCGATCCCGGAGTCGACGGCCAGCTGCAGCTCGACCAGCGACTTGTTGTTGCCGTGCAGGGCGATCCGCTCGGCCGGGAAGCCGGCCGCCAGGGCCAGCGCCAGCTCGTTGCCGCTGCAGGCGTCGAGGTGCAGCCCGTCCTCGGCGATCCACCGGGCGACCTGCCCGCAGAGGAAGGCCTTGGACGCGTAGTGCACGTCGGCACCCTCGAACGCCGTCGCGAAGTCGGCGGCCCGCCCGCGGAAGTCGGCCTCGTCGAGCACGAACAGCGGGGTGCCGTGCTCGCGGGCCAGGTCGGTGACCGCTCGGCCGGCCAGGTGCAGCTCGCCGTCGACCCGGGTGGCCGACCGCGGCCAGATGTCCGGGTCGAGGGCACCGAGGTCGACCGGCGGCGCGCCGGCGGGCGAGGGCTGCTGGATGCTGCCGTGCAGGGGCCCGGCGGGGTGCGCTCTCACATCCGCTCCGGAGCGGTCACGCCGAGCACGGCGAGCCCGTTGCGCAGCACCGTCGCCGTCGCAGCGCACAGGGTGAGGCGCGCGCGGTGCAGCTCGCCCGGCTCCTCGTCGCCCATCGGCAGGATGCGGCAGGAGTCGTAGAACCGGTGGTAGGTGCCGGCCAGCTCCTCCAGGTAGCGGGCCACCCGGTGCGGCGCGCGGAGCTCCGCGGCGGCGGTGACGACCTTGGGGAACTCGCCGATCGCGCGCAGCAGCGCGTTCTCCCGCTCGTGCGCGAGCAGCGTGACGTCGACCCCCGCCCCGCCGTCGAGCGCGAGGCCGAGGTCGGCGGCGTTGCGCAGCACCGACGAGATGCGGGCGTGCGCGTACTGGACGTAGAAGACCGGGTTGTCGTTGCTCTTCCGGCTCCAGAGATCGAGGTCCAGGTCGATCTGCTGGTCGACCGAAGCACGGGCCAGGGCGTAGCGGGCCGCGTCGGAGCCCACCGCCTCGACGAGGTCGTCGAGGGTGACCACCGTGCCGGCGCGCTTGCTCATCCGCACCGGCTGCCCGTCGCGGACCAGGTTGACCAGCTGGCCGAGCAGGATCTCCAGGTTGACCTCGGGGTCGTCGCCGACGGCGGCCGAGAGCGCCTTGTACCGGCCCACGTAGCCCGCGTGGTCGGCGCCCAGCATGATCACGACCTTGTCGAACCCGCGGTCGCGCTTGTCCAGGTAGTAGGCGCAGTCGGCGGCGAAGTACGTGGGGGCGCCGTCGCTCTTGATCAGCGGCCGGTCCTTGTCGTCGCCGAAGTCGGTGGTCCGCAGCCAGACCGCGCCCTCGGCGTCGTAGACGTGCCCGTGCTGCCGCAGGCGGGTGATCGCCTTCTCCAGGGCGCCGCTCTCGTGCAGCGTGCGCTCGCTGAAGTAGACGTCGAAGACGACGCCGAACTCGGCCAGCGTGCGCTTGATCTCGGCGAACATCAGCTCGACGCCGCGCACCCGGAAGCGCTCCTGCTGCTCGGCGTCGGGCAGCTCGAGCAGCCCCGGCTCGGCCTCGACCACCTGCCGCGCGATCTCGGCGATGTAGTCGCCCACGTAGCCGTCCTCGGGCGCCGGGCGGCCGTGGGCGGCCGCCATGAGGCTGAAGGCGAACCTGTCGATCTGCGCGCCGGCGTCGTTGAAGTAGTACTCCCGGGTGACCGAGGCGCCGCTGGCCTCCAGCAGCCGGCCCAGGGCGTCGCCGACCGCGGCCCAGCGGGTGCCGCCGATGTGCACGGGCCCGGTCGGGTTGGCCGAGACGAACTCCAGGTTGAGCTTCTGGCCGGCCAGGTTGTCGGTGCGGCCGTACGCCTCGCCCAGGGCGACCGCCCGCACCGCGATCGTGCCGAGGGCGCCGGCGGCCAGGGTGATGTTGAGGAAGCCCGGCCCGGCGACGTCGGCCGACGCGATGCCCTCGTGCGCGCGCAGCTCCTCCGCCAGCACCTCGGCCACCTCGCGCGGCGGCCGGCCGGCGGGCTTGGCCAGCCGGAGGGCGATGTTGGTGGCGTAGTCGCCGTGCGCGCGGTTCTTCGGCCGCTCGAGGACGACCTCGGCGGGCACCTCGACGGGCAGCGCGCCGCGGTCGACGACCGCGCCCACGGCGGTACGGACGACGTCCTGAAGCTGCTCGGGTGTCACCGCACGAGCGTACTGACCGGTGCCTGCGGGTTCGCGCCCCTGCCCGCGGCATGCAGGAGACGCCCAGGTTCGCGACCTAGACTCGCTGCCGCATCGTGCACCCGCACTCGAGGAGTGGCCTTGGCCAAGGACCGCAAGCCCGACGACGGCCGCGCGCGCGGCAGCGCGACCCGGTCGGGAGCCGGCGGGAGCACCGGACGCGCCAAGGCGGGCGGCAAGGGCGGCCGCACCCGCCCGCCGACGCAGGCGGTGGCGGACGCGCAGAAGCGGCCCTGGGCGCTCATCGCCGGCGCGATCGCCGTCGTCGTCTTCGCCGTCGGCGCCATCGGCCTGGCGGTGTGGCAGGTGAACGAGGCCGAGGCCGGCAAGGTCTCCTCGGTCGACGAGATCGCCGGCATCGAGACGTGGGAGGGCCTGTCCCAGGAGCACGTCACCACGCCGGTCGACTACGAGCAGTCGCCGCCCGTGGGCGGCCCTCACGACCCCGAGTGGGCCGACTGCACCGGAACGGTCTACGACGTCGAGATCCGCCCCGAGAACGCGGTGCACAGCCTGGAGCACGGCGCGGTCTGGATCACCTACGACCCGGAGGTCGTGTCCGACGCGGACATCGAGACGCTGGAGCGGCTGGCCGACGAGCCGGGCCGGATGCTCTCCCCGTACGCGGGCCAGGACTCGCCGATCAGCATCCAGAGCTGGGGGCACCAGCTCAAGGTGGACAGCGCCGTGGACGAGCGCCTCGAGCAGTTCGCCGACCTGCTCACCTTCGCGGCGAACCTCGAGCCCGGCGCGACGTGCTCGAACCCGCGGTTCATCGAGCAGCCCCGGTTGGCCGGCGAGGGGTCTGCCGGGACGCCGGAGGCCACCGACATGGGTGAGCCGCCGTCGGACGGCTCCTGACACCCGCTGACGCAGGACCCGACCGAGGAGGTGGCACCGTGAGCTCGACCGCACCGCGCTCGCTCGCCCGTACCGCCCTGCTCGCGGTGATCGCCGTGTCGCTGGTCCTGATCGGCGGCGGGCTCGCCGTCGCGCTGGGCATCGGCCGCGAGACGCCGACGCCGTCGGACGACTCCGTCGACGCCGGCTTCGCGCGGGACATGGCGCGGCACCACCTGCAGGGGGTGCTGATGGCCGACCTGGTGCCCGACCGCAGCGAGGACCCCGAGGTCGAGCTGCTCGCCTACGACATCTCCTCCACCCAGAACAGCCAGGTCGGACGGATGCAGGGCTGGCTGGACCTCTGGGGGCTGCCGCTGAGCGGTGGCGACACGATGGCCTGGATGGGCGAGGAACACGCCGACCACGGCGCCTACGACCCGGAGAGCACCGACCGCGGGGCGCTCATGCCGGGCATGGCGACCGAGGCGGAGCTGGCGAACCTCCGCAGCCTGACCGGGACCGAGTTCGACGTCGAGTTCCTCCGGTTGATGATCCGGCACCACCAGGGCGGGTTCGAGATGGCCGAGTTCACCGTCGAGCGCGCCGATGTGGAGGCGGTCCGCGACCTCGCCCAGGGGATCGCGCAGAGCCAGGCGACGGAGACCCAGTACATGCTCGACATGCTCGCCGCGCGGGGTGGCACCCCGCTCCCCGAGCCGTGAGGGCCTCCCACCGGTGGCGTCCGGTCGGCTGATACGTTCTTCTCCGCACGACACGAGCCCCCGTAGCTCAGGGGATAGAGCACTGCCCTCCGGAGGCAGGGGCGCAGGTTCGAATCCTGCCGGGGGCACTCGTATCGGCGGTCCCGGACCGCGTCGCAGAGGGCAGTGACCGGCGTCTCATGCGCCTGCACTAGCGTCCGCAGCCATGGAGAGCAGCGGGATCGCGACCGTCACCGTCGGCGACATCGACCTGGCCTACGAGACCTTCGGCGACGAGGCGGGGATCCCGCTGCTGCTGGTCAGCGGCCTCGGGTCGCAGATGATCAGCTACGCCGACGAGCTCTGCGCCGGCTTCGCCGAGCGCGGCATGTACGTCATCAGGTTCGACAACCGCGACGTCGGGCTGTCCACGCACCTGCACTCCGCGGGCATCCCGCGCCTGGGCGACGTCCGCCGCGGGGACCGCTCGAGCGTCCACTACGAGCTGGCGGACATGGCGGCCGACACCGCCGGGCTGATCGAGGCGCTCGGCCTGGAGTCGGTGCACCTGGTCGGGGTCTCGATGGGCGGGATGATCGCCCAGCGGGTCGCCATCACCTATCCGGAGCGGGTCCGCAGCCTCACGTCGATCATGTCCACCACGGGCAACCGGTCGGTCGGCGGCGCGACCGAGGCCGCCCAGGCGGTGCTCTACGCGCCGGCGGCGCACGACCGGGAGTCCGCGATCGCCCGCCAGCTCCAGTCCTCCCGGGTGATCGGCTCCCCCGGCTTCCCGTTCGACGAGGAGGCCATCCGCGCGCGGGCCGGCCTCGCCTACGACCGGGGACACGATCCGGCCGGGGTGGCGCGGCAGATGGCCGCCATCGTCACCAGCCCCGACCGGACCGAGGACCTCGGCCGGGTGTCGGTCCCGACGCTGGTGATCCACGGGGCGGACGACGCCCTGGTGGACGTCTCGGGTGGCCGCGCGACCGCCGCCGCGATCCCCGGGGCGGAGCTGGTGGTCATCGAGGGCATGGGCCACGACCTGCCGCGCCAGCTGTGGCCGGAGTTCACCGACCGGATCATGGCGCTGGTCGGCCGGGTGGAGGGCCAGGTCTGACCTGCCGGCGGGTCAGCTGGTCAGCAGCCCGCCCTCGACGGGGAGCGTCGTCCCGGTGACGTAGCCGCCGGCGTCGCTGACCAGGAAGATCAGCGCGGTGGCCAGCTCGCGCGGGTCGCCGGCGCGGCCGACGAGCACCCGGCCCATCTGCGCGTCGAGGTAGCCCTCGGGGTACTGCTCGGTCATCTCGGAGGCGAAGAACCCCGGCGCCAGCGCGTTGACCCGGATGCCCTTGCGCCCGGTCCACTGCTGCGCGAGGTCGCGGGTCAGCCCGATCAGCCCGGCCTTGCTGGCGGCGTAGGCGGCCTGCGGCAGCCCGGCGGTGGTGAGCCCCAGGATGCTGGAGATGTTCACGATCGAGCTGCCGGGCCGCATCACCCGCGCGCAGGCCTGGGCCATCCAGTAGCAGCCGTTGAGGTTGACGTCGATGACGGAGCGGAACTGCTCGGCGGTCTCGCGGGTGGCCGGCACGGCGGTGCCGATGCCGGCGTTGTTCACCAGGACGTCGACCCGGCCGAACTCGCGCATCGCGGCGTCGACCAGGCCCTGGCAGTCCTCGGGGACGGCGACGTCGGTGCGGACCGCGATTGCCCGCCGCCCGGTCGCCTCCACCGCCCGCTGGGTCTCGGCCAGCCGGTCGGTGCGCCGGGCGCCGAGGACGACGTCCGCCCCCGCCTCGGCCAGCGTCGTCGCGAAGACCGCCCCCAGGCCGGAGGACGCCCCCGTGACGACGGCGACCCTCCCGTCGAGGCGGAACATGTCCAGGATCGTGGGCTCGCTCACGAGCCGAACCTATCGGCCGGCCTCCCTGACCTGCCCGTCGGCGACCTCCAGCCGCCGGGTGGTGTGCACCGCGTCGAGCATCCGGCGGTCGTGGGTGACCAGCAGCAGCGTGCCCTCGTAGCCGACCAGCGCCTGCTCCAGCTGCTCGATCGCGGCCAGGTCGAGGTGGTTGGTCGGCTCGTCGAGCACCAGGACGTTGACGCCGCGGGCCTGCAGCAGCGCCAGGGCGGCGCGGGTGCGCTCGCCGGGTGAGAGCGTCTCCGCCGGCCGCAGGACGTGCTCCGCGGTGAGCCCGAACTTCGCCAGCAGGGTGCGCACCTCCGCCGTCGGCCAGTCGGGTACCTCCGTGCCGAAGGCGTCCACCAGCTGCTCGGGGCCGAGGAACCGCGAGCGCGCCTGGTCGATCTCCCCGATCCGCACCGACGGGCCGAGCGTCGCCGTCCCCTCGTCCAGCGGGGCCCGGCCGAGCAGCGCGGCCAGCAGCGTGGACTTGCCCGAGCCGTTCGCGCCGGTGATCGCCACCCGGTCGCCCCAGTCCACCTGCAGGTCGACAGGTCCGAGCGCGAAGCCACCGCGCCGGACGACGGCCCCGCGCAGGGTCGCAACCACCGCCCCGGCGCGGGGGGCCGCGGCGATCTCCATCCGCAGCTCCCACTCCTTGCGGGGCTCCTCGACCACGTCGAGCCGCTCGATCATGCGCTGCGTCTGCTTGGCCTTGGCCGCCTGCTTCTCCGACGAGGCGCGGTTGGCGGCCTTGATGTGCTTGTCGCCGTCCTTGGACTTCTTGATCGAGTCGCGGACCCCCTTGGCCATCCAGTTGCGCTGCATCCGCGCGCGGGCCTCCAGCGCCGCCTTGGTGTCGGCGAACTCCTCGTACTCCTCGCGGGCGTGCCGCCGGGCGACCTCCCGCTCGGCGAGGTAGGCCTCGTACCCGCCGTCGACGACGCGGACGAGCTGCTGGGCCAGGTCGAGCTCGACGACGCGGGTGACGGTGCGGGCCAGGAACTCGCGGTCGTGGCTCACGACGACGATGCCGGCCCGCGAGCCGGCCACGAACCGCTCGAGCTGATCGAGGCCCGCCAGGTCGAGGTCGTTGGTCGGCTCGTCGAGCAGCAGCAGGTCGTAGCGCGACAGCAGCAGCGAGGCGAGCCCCACCCGGGCCGCCTGCCCGCCGGACAGCCCGGTCATCGGCGCGTCCAGCGCGACCCCCGGTGCGACGTCGGCGACCACCTCGGCGGCCCGCTCCTCGAGGTCGGCCCCGCCCAGCGCCAGCCAGCGGTCGAGCGCCTCGGCGTAGGCGTCGTCGGCGCCGTCCTCCCCCGCGCTCAGCCGCTCGGTCGCGTCGTCGAGCTCGGCCTGCGCGGCGGCGACGCCGGTGCGGCGGGCGAGCGCGGCCAGCACCGTCTCCCCCGGCCGCCGTTCCTGCTCCTGCGGGAGGTGGCCCAGCGTCGCCGACGGCGGGCTGAGCACGACGCTGCCGGAACCGACGGGCAGCTCCCCGGCCAGCGTGCGCAGCAGGGTGGACTTGCCGGCGCCGTTCACCCCGACCAGCCCCACGACGTCACCCGGGGCGACGACGAGGTCCAGATCCGCGAACAGGACGCGCGCGCCGTGGCCGGCGGCCAGGCCGCGCGCGACGAGGGTGGCACTCACGGCCACAGCGTCCCACCCGGAGGATCACTCCTCGTCGAAGGAGTCCTCGTCGTAGCCGCTCTCGTCGTAGCCGCTCCCGTCCGTGGCGTCCTCGGTGCTCCGCCGGCGGACCAGCCACGGCTGCAGGTGGTCGTACCCGCGCACCGAGACGCGGCGCAGCGGCCGGACCTCGTACTCGGGCAGCTGCCGGATCCGGTCGGCGAGGTCGCGGTCCACCAGCAGCGTGCCGGGTCGCGCGAGGGAGGTCAGCCGGGCGGCCAGGTTCACCACCGGCGAGTAGATGTCGCCGAGCCGGGTCAGCACCCGCCCGTAGGCGGCGCCGACGCGCAGCGGCAGCCGCTCCTCGGACTCCCACGCCTGGGGGAGCAGCAGGCCGATCTCCACGGCGTCCACGGCGGTGGCCGCGGAGAACAGGACGCCGTCGCCGGCGGTCTTGACCACCCTCCCGTGGTGCCGCGCGATCACCTCCGCGGCCATGCTCTCGAAGTCCTCGACCATCTGGCCGAGCTCCTGGCCACCCATCCCGCGGCTGCGCGAGGTGTAGCCGACGAGGTCCACGAAGCCGACCGCCAGCTCGCGCCGGTCCCCCGGGGTACCGGCGGCGAGCAGCCGCTCGGCGTTGGCGGCGAGGTGCCGGCGCCACACGTAGTCCTGCATCTCCCGCAGCCGCGGGAGGAGCGCCTCGGCGGCCGCCACCACCGCGTCCGCCGAGGCCACCGGTTCGTCCGGGTCGCCACCGGCGCCGGCGCCGCGCGCCAGGGCGTCGGCGAGCATGTCGGTCTGCCAGTCGGCCAGCCGGGCCAGCGACTGCCCCATGACCCGCGCGATCGAGGCCTCGTCGTACGGACCGACGAACCCCGACCGGATGAGCGTGGACAGCACCTCCAGCGCCCGCACGTCGGCGTCGGTGAACGCCACCGCGTCGTCCGCGGCGTCGGGGAAGCCCAGCGCGCGCCACAGCCGCTGGGTGCGGGACGACGGCATCCCCGCCATCTCGGCGACCTGGAGCCGCGTGTAGCGCCGCGGGCCGTCGAGCAGCAGGCGTTCGAGCGCTTCACGCGCCTCGCGACCCGGATCCTCCCCCGGTTCTCCCATGCGGCGGCGGTACCTCAGCCCGTGGTGTGGACGACGAGGACGTCGACGGCGGACCTGCGGGTGGCGTCCGCCGGCACCGAACCGAGCAGCCGCCCCTTGATGCCGGCGAGCCCGCGGTTGCCGACGACGAGCAGGTCGGCGTCCTCCCGCCGGACCACGTCGAGCAGCGCCTCGACCGGCGATCCCTCGACCGCCAGGGTCCGCACGTCCGTGGCGCCCGCGGCCCGGGCCCGCTCGCTCGCCGTGCGGACGGTCTCCTCGGCGGGGTTCGACCCCACGATCTGGTAGGCCTCGTCGCGGAGCACGTCCTGGGCCCGGGAGAGCTCGCGGTCGTCGGCCTCGGTGGGCAGGTAGGCGCAGGCGATGACCAGCGTGGCGCCGCAGGCGCCGGCCAGGGCGCCGGCCCTGGCCACGGCCCGCAGGGAGGACTCGGAACCGTCGGTGCCGACGACGACCGTGCGGTAGGCGTTCGCGGTGTCGCTCACGGCGGGGACTCTATGTGACCGTGTGCCGCGGGTCACCTGGGCCGGGGGCCGCTCCGGTGCGGCACGCCGAGCCGCGGGCCACCCACCGCGACGCGCGGAGCGTGCGCTTGGATGGACGGCGACCGCCGACGAGGAGGAGTACGTCATCAGCACCCGATCGATCGCGGCCGGCGACCCCTTGCGGGTCGAGGTGCGCGGACTGACGAAGTCCTTCGGGGCGGTCCGGGCGGTGAGCGATCTCGACTTCACCGTGGAGCCGGGTCAGGTCACCGGCTTCCTGGGCCCCAACGGGGCGGGCAAGACGACGACGCTGCGCATGGTGCTGGGCCTCATCCGTCCCGACGCCGGGACCGCGACCTTCAACGGCACCCCCTACGTCGAGCTGCCGAACCCCACCCGCTCGGTCGGCGCGGTGCTGGAGACCGCCTTCCACCCGGCGCGGTCGGCCCGCAACCACCTGCGGGTCTACTGCCGCGCCGCCGGCCTCCCGGTCGAGCGCGCCGACGAGGTGCTGCGCCAGGTCGGGCTGACCGACGCGGCGGGTCGCAAGGCCGGCGGCTACTCGCTCGGCATGCGCCAGCGGCTGGCGCTGGCCACCGCCCTGCTCGGCGACCCCGGCGTCCTCGTGCTCGACGAGCCGGCCAACGGCCTGGACCCCGAGGGCATCCAGTGGCTGCGCGGATTCCTGCGGCACCTCGCCCACGACCAGGGGCGCACGGTCCTGGTCTCCAGCCACCTGCTGTCCGAGGTCGAGCAGACCGTCGACCGCGTCGTCATCGTCGGCGCCGGGCGGCTGGTGCGCGAGGGTTCGATGGCCGACCTGCGCGCCGGGGCCGCGGGCGGCGGCACGGTGCTCGTGCGGAGCCCGGAGGCACCGCGGCTCGCGGAGGTGCTGCGCGGCCAGGGCGCCCAGGTGACGCCGGGCACCGACGGCTCGCTCACCGTCACCGGCCGGACGTCGGCCGAGATCGGCCACTCCGCCTTCACCGCCGGCGTGGAGCTGCACGAGCTGCGCACCCACACCAGCGGCCTCGAGGAGATCTACTTCCAGCTCACCTCCGGCCAGGAGCAGTTCTCCGCGCCGTCGCCCGGCGCTCCGGTTCCCCAGGGAGTGGCCCGATGATCGCCCTCGTCCGCGCCGAGTGGACCAAGCTGTTCAGCACCAGGGTGTGGCTGGGGCTGCTCCTCGGCTCGATCGTGATGGTCGCGGCGTTCTCGCTGTTCTTCACCGCCTTCGCCGGGGAGCCCGAGAGCGGTCTGCCCGCCGTCGGCACCCGGGACTTCGAGGACCTCGCCCTGTCCACCGCGGGGCAGAGCGCCAACATCCTCTTCCTCATCCTCGGCATCATCGGGATGACGCAGGAGTACCGGCACCGGACCGCGACCCCGACGTTCCTCACCACACCGCGGCGCGGCCTGGTCGTCATCGCCAAGCTGATCGCCTACGCGCTCGCGGCCGCCGTCTTCGCCGTGGTCGTCGTAGCCGTCAACTACGTGACCGTGGCGATCCACGCCGGCGCCCGGGGTGCGGCGCCCGCGCTGGACGGCGACAACCTGACGACGCTGGCCAGCTCCCTGCTGGTGCTGGTCATCTACGCGGTGATCGGTGTCGGGCTCGGCGCCCTGCTGCGCAACCAGGTCGGCGCCATCGTCGGCGGGCTGGTCTACCTGTTCGTCGTCGAGCCGATCATCAGGTCGGTGCCGGCCACCGCCGGTGCGTTCAAGTGGCTGCCCGGTGGCGGGCTCGAGGCGCTCACCGCCACGTTCGAGGGGCCCGACCTGCTCGCGGCCTGGCAGGGCGGCCTGCTGCTGCTCGGCTACGGCCTGCTCGCCGCCCTGCTCGGCACCCTGCTGGCCGTCCGTCGCGACGTCGTCTAGCCCCCTCACCAGCGGGCCGGCCGGGTGTCGTTCACACCCGGTCGGCTCGGCCGCGCGGGCGTAGACTCCCTAGCGGACCAGCGCTTCCACCAGACGTGACCCCAGAGACGAAGAAGGCACTCGACCTCGTGTCAACCGTGAACTCCTCCCGGCCCTCCGCCCCGTCCCCGGTGACCGGATTCGGCACCAACGAGTGGCTGGTCGAGGAGATGTACCAGCAGTACCAAGCCGACCCCTCGAGCGTGGACCAGGCGTGGCACGACTTCTTCGCCGACTACCGCCCGGGCAGCCCGGTCGACGGCGGTGCCGCGCGCGCGAGCGACGCCGGCGCGAAGACCGGCGCGCAGACCGACGAGAAGCCCGCCGCCCCGGCCCAGCCCGCCGCCACGCCGCGCACCGAGCCGCAGTCCGAGGGCACCGTGGTCCACCGCGCCGCCGACCGCACCGACCAGCAGACCAAGGCCGCGCCGGCCCCCGCGCCGAAGAAGGCGGCCCCTGCACCGACGCCCGGCGGCTCGCAGTCGCCGCTGCGCGGTGCCGCCGCCGCCGTCGTCAAGAACATGAACGCCTCGCTCACCGTGCCCACGGCGACGAGCATCCGTGCGGTCCCGGCGAAGCTGCTGGTCGACAACCGCATCGTCATCAACAACCACCTGGCGCGCGCCCGGGGCGGGAAGGTCTCCTTCACCCACCTCATCGGCTACGCCGTCGTCCGGGCTCTCGACGCCTTCCCGAACATGAACAGCGCCTACGCCGAGGTCGACGGCAAGCCGGTGCACATCCAGCCGGAGCACGTGAACTTCGGCCTGGCCATCGACCTGCCCAAGCCCGATGGTTCGCGGTCGCTCGTCGTCGCCTCGATCAAGGGCGCCGAGGAGATGGACTTCGCCGCCTTCTGGGCCGCCTACGAGGACATCATCCGCCGCGCGCGGAACAACAAGCTCACCCTCGAGGACTTCTCGGGCACGACCATCAGCCTGACCAACCCGGGCACGATCGGCACCAACCACTCGGTGCCGCGACTGACCGCGGGCCAGGGCGCGATCATCGGCGTCGGGGCGATGGAGTACCCGGCCGAGTTCCAGGGGATGAACCCCGACGCGCTCACCGAGATGGCCGTCTCGAAGATCATCACGCTCACCTCGACCTACGACCACCGCATCATCCAGGGCGCCGAGTCCGGCGACTTCCTGCGGCGCCTGCACGGTCTGCTGCTGGGTGAGGACGGCTTCTACGACAAGGTCTTCAAGTCGCTGCGGATCCCCTACGAGCCGGTGCGCTGGATGCCGGACGTCCGGATCACGCGCGAGGGGCAGATCGACAAGGAAGCCCGGGTCATCGAGGTCATCGAGGCCTACCGGCGCAACGGCCACCTCATGGCCGACACCGACCCGCTCGAGTTCAAGGTCCGCACCCACCCCGACCTCGATATCCTCGAGCACGGCCTGACGCTCTGGGACCTCGACCGCAAGTTCCCCGTCGGCGGGTTCGCCGGGGAGAAGCTCATGGCCCTGCGCGACATCCTGGGCGTGCTGCGCAACTCCTACTGCCGCACGGTCGGCGTCGAGTACATGCACATCACCGATCCCGAGGAGCGCGAGTGGCTCCAGCAGCGGATCGAGGTCAAGCACGACCAGCCCGACCGCGAGAAGCAGAAGCACATCCTCGGCCGGCTCAACGCCGCCGAGGCGTTCGAGACCTTCCTGCAGACCAAGTACGTCGGCCAGAAGCGGTTCAGCCTCGAGGGTGGCGAGTCGGTCATCCCGATCCTCGACGAGGTGCTGATCGCCGGCACCGACCACGGCCTCGACGAGGTCGCGATCGGCATGGCGCACCGCGGCCGGCTCAACGTGCTCGCCAACGTCCTGGGCAAGAGCTACGCCAAGATCTTCGGCGAGTTCGAGGGCAACATCGACCCCGGCACGGTCCAGGGCTCCGGTGACGTGAAGTACCACCTGGGTGCCACCGGCCGGTTCAAGAACCCGTTCCGGCCCGACGCCGAGATCGCCGTCTCCCTGGCCAGCAACCCGAGCCACCTCGAGACGGTCAACCCGGTGCTCGAGGGCATCGTGCGTGCCAAGCAGGACATGATCGACAAGGGCGAGCAGGGCTTCACGGTCATGCCCGTGCTGCTGCACGGCGACTCCGCGTTCGCCGGCCAGGGCGTGGTCGCCGAGACGCTCAACCTCTCCCAGCTGCGGGGCTACCGCACCGGCGGCACGGTGCACGTCGTCATCAACAACCAGGTCGGCTTCACCACGAGCCCGACCGCCGCCCGGTCGAGCCTCTACTCGACCGACGTGGCGCGGATGGTCAACGCCCCGATCTTCCACGTGAACGGCGACGACCCCGAGGCCTGCGTCCGGGTGGCGCGCCTCGCGGTGGAGTACCGGCAGGCGTTCAAGAAGGACGTCGTCGTCGACCTCGTCTGCTACCGCCGCCGCGGGCACAACGAGGGCGACGACCCGTCGATGACCCAGCCGCAGATGTACGACATCATCGACCGCAAGCGCTCGGTCCGGAAGCTGTACACCGAGGCGCTGGTCGGCCGCGGGGACATCACCCTCGAGGAGGCCGAGGAGGCCCTCAAGGACTACCGCGGCCAACTCGAGCGAGCCTTCGCCGAGACCCACGACGCGCAGGACTCGTCGAAGCCCACCCCGACCATGGACCCGCGCACTCCCCAGCAGTCCACGATCAAGACCGCGATCAGCCGTGAGGTGCTCAAGGCGATCGGCGACGCCCACGTCTCCTTCCCGCCCGACTTCACCCCGCACCCGAAGCTGCAGAAGATGCTCGAGAAGCGCGCCGCGATGGCCAGCGAGGGCAACATCGACTGGGCGATGGGCGAGCTGGTGGCATTCGGTTCGCTGCTGATGGAGGGCGTCCCGGTCCGGCTCGCCGGCCAGGACTCGCGCCGCGGGACGTTCGTCCAGCGCCACTCGGTGCTCATCGACCGTGAGACCGGCGCGGAGTACACCCCGCTGGCCAACCTGACCGAGGACCAGGCGAAGTTCTTCGTCTACGACTCGCTGCTCAGCGAGTACGCGGCCGTCGGCTTCGAGTACGGCTACTCGGTGGCCAACCAGAAGGCACTGGTGCTCTGGGAGGCGCAGTTCGGCGACTTCGTCGACGGCGCCCAGATGGTCATCGACGAGTTCATCAGCTCCGGTGAGGCCAAGTGGGGTCAGCGCTCCGGCGTCGTCCTGCTGCTGCCGCACGGCATGGAGGGGCAGGGCCCCGACCACTCCAGCGGCCGACCCGAGCGGTTCCTGCAGCTGTGCGCCGAGAACAACATGACCGTCGCCAACTGCTCGACCCCGGCGAACTACTTCCACCTGCTCCGCCGGCAGGCGCTGGCGGAGGTGCACCGGCCGCTGGTCGTGTTCACCCCGAAGTCACTGCTGCGCGCCAAGGCAGCGGTCAGCCAGGTCGACGACTTCCTCGAGGCGTCGTTCCAGCCGGTGCTGCCCGACCCGGGCGTCGGCGGGGAGCCGCTGGAGGACTCCGCCGTCCGCAAGGTGCTGCTCTGCACCGGCAAGGTCGCCTACGACCTGGGGGCCAAGCGGGAGTCCGAGGGCATCGCGGACGTCGCGATCGTGCGCGTGGAACAGCTCTACCCGCTGCCGGGTGAGCAAATCCGCGCGGAGCTCGAGCGCTACCCGAACGCGAGTGACGTCGTGTGGGTCCAGGAGGAGCCGATGAACATGGGCGCCTGGCAGTTCATGGCGATCAACCTGCCCGAGCACCTGCCGGAGGGCCGCACGTTCCGACGGGTCAGCCGGCGGGCGTCGGCCAGCCCGGCGGTCGGCTCGGCGAAGGTGCACGACGTCGAGCAGCGCCAGCTGGTCGCCGAGGCGTTCGCCGACCGGTAGCCGCGATGTACTTCACCGACCGGGGTCTGGAGGAGCTGACCGAGCGGCGGGGCGAGGAGCAGGTGACCCTCGCCTGGCTGGCCGACGAGCTGCGCGCCTTCGTCGACCTCCACCCTGACTTCGAGGTGCCCGTCGAGCGGCTGGCCACCTGGCTGGCCCGCGGCGGCACCGACGAGATCGACGACGACTGAGGGTGGCCCCGGTGCGCCTTCCCCGGTGGACGGCGCACCGGGGCGACCCTGAGTAGGTGCTCGGTCACTCGCACGCGCTCTCCGGCCTGGCCGCCGGGGCCGCGACCCTCCCCTGGGCCCCGGTCCACGGCACCGTTGCGCAGATGTCCTGGGTGGCCGCGGCCGGCGGCTTCGCGATGCTGCCCGACCTCGACCACAAGGGGTCGACGGTCTCGGACATGTGGGGGCCGCTGACCGACGTGCCGTCCGCCGTCATCGGCAGGCTGACCGGCGGACACCGCTGGGGCACCCACGACGCCGTCCTGGCGCCGCTGGGCTTCGGCGCGCTCGCGATCCTGGCCACCAACGCCTACTGGTCCGGCCTGCTGCTCCTGGCGCTGGCGATCGGGCTGGCGCTGCACGCGCTGCACTTCGTCATCCCCGGCAACACCGAGACGACGATCGTCGGCAACATGGCGCTGTCCTGGGCCGGCGCGTGGTGGTTGCTGGGGCACAGCCCGCCACCCACCTGGTTGCCGTGGGCGGTGGCCCTCGGCGTGCTGACCCACATCGCCGGCGACGCGCTCACCACCGCCGGCGTCCCCGTGCCGGTGCTGTGGGTGTTCCGCCGCACCCGGCTCGCGTTCTCCCCGCTGCGCACGGGAGCGGTCTTCGAGCGGGTCGTGCTGGTGCCGGCCTTCCTCGTCGCGATCGCGGTGTTCCTGTGGGCGAACACCGACATCAGCGAGGCGTTCGACCCGCTCGTGCAGCGGCTGCTGGCCCTGGGCGGCGCCTCCGGCTGACCGGGGAGGCTCAGCCTCCGGTACGGCGCCACTCCGCGGCGACGGCCTCGGCGACGGCGGTGGCCACCCTGCGGTCGAGCGGGCTCGGCACCACGTAGTCGGGCCGCACGTCCTCGCCGACCACGCCGGCGATCGCGTCGGCGGCCGCCAGCTTCATCCCCTCGGTGATGCACGTGGCGCCCGCGTCGATCGCCCCGCGGAAGACCCCGGGGAACGCCAGGACGTTGTTGATCTGGTTGGGCAGGTCGCTGCGCCCGGTGGCGACGACGGCGGCGTGCCGGGCGGCCATGACCGGGTCCACCTCGGGGATCGGGTTGGCCAGCGAGAAGACCATGCAGTCGTCGGCCATCGCCGCGATCGCCGACTCGGGCACCGAGCCACCGGACAGCCCGAGGTAGACGTCGGCGCCGACCAGCGCGTCGGCCATCGTCCCGGCGTGCCCCGACGGGTTGGTGTTCTCGACCAGCCACCGCTTCGTCGGGTTGAGGTCCGCGCGCCCGGCGTGCAGGACGCCCCGGGAGTCGGCCACGGCGACCTCGCCGATGCCCGCCCCGAGCAGGATCTTGGTGCACGCCACCCCCGCGGCTCCGGCTCCGGAGACCACGACCCGCAGGTCGCCCAGCGTCCGCCCGGTCACCCGGGCGGCGTTGCGCAGCGCGGCCAGCACGACGATCGCCGTCCCGTGCTGGTCGTCGTGCATGACGGGGATCGACAGCCGCTCCCGCAGGCGGTCCTCGATCTCGAAGCAGCGCGGCGCGCTGATGTCCTCCAGGTTGATGCCGCCGAAGGAGGGCGCCATCGCCACGACGGTCTCCACGATCGCGTCGACGTCGGTGGTGCCGAGGACGACGGGGACGGCGCTGAGCTCGGCGAACTCCGCGAACAGGCAGGCCTTGCCCTCCATCACCGGGAGCGCCGCCGCCGGCCCGATGTCGCCCAACCCGAGCACGGCGGTGCCGTCGGAGACGACCGCGACCACCCGCGGGGCCCAGGTGAACCGGCGGGCGAGCTCCGGCTCGGCGGCGATGGCGCTGGAGACCCGGGCGACGCCCGGCGTGTAGGTCAGCGCCAGGTCGGCGATCGAGTCGATCGAGCGGGTCGGCACGACCGAGAGCTTCCCGCCCTCGTGGACGCCGAACGCTGGGTCGCCGGCGAAGCGGTCGGTCCTGTCGGGGTCCGCCGGACCCGTGTTGCCGCTCATGGGTGCAGAAGCGTAACGGGGGCGCTCCGGGCCGACTCGCTACGGTGCCTCCCGTGGAGATGCGCGAACTGGCCGTGCCCGACAGCTACGTCGTCGATCTCGTGTCCCACGGGGACTCGCGCGGGCGTTTCACGGAGTGGTACCGGGCAGATGTCATGTCCCGCCTGGTGGGACATCCGCTGGGCCTCGCCCAGGCCAACCACAGCGTCTCCGCCCGCGGGGCGTTGCGCGGCGTCCACTTCGCCCTCGTCCCGCCGGGGCAGGCCAAGTACGTCTACTGCCCGGCCGGCCGGGTGCTGGACGTCGTCGTCGACGTGCGGGTGGGCTCCCCGACCTTCGGCACCCACGACACCGTCGTCCTCGACAGCGATCAGCCGCGCGCCGTGTACCTGGCCGAGGGGCTGGGGCACGCCTTCGTGTCGCTGGCCGACGGCAGCTCGCTGACCTACCTCGTCTCCTCGGCCTACGACCCGGAACGCGAGTTCGGCGTCCACCCCCTGGACCCGGCGCTGGACCTGCCGTGGCCGGACGACGTCCGCTTCGAGCTCTCCGCGCGGGACCAGGCCGCGCCGTCGCTGGCCGAGGCGCAGGAGCGGGGCATCCTGCCCACCTACGCGGCGAGCACCGCCCGCTACGCGCAGCTCCGGGGCGCCTGACGGTTCACCGCTCCGGCGCGGGGGGCAGCCGGCCCGGCCGGGGCCACAGGCGCGCGACGACCCGGCCCACCACCACCGCCGGGCCGAACGCGCGGCTGTCGTCGGTGACGAACTCGTTGTCCCCCAGCACCCAGTGCCCGCCGTCGACGGCGCGGTGCACCCGCTTCACCACCAGCAGGTCCGGCCGGGCCGGGAAACGCGCCAGGACGACGTCCCCCGCGCCGACCGCGGCTGCGTCGCGGACCCGCCGCACGAGCAGCCGGTCGCCCGAGGAGACCGTCGGGGACATGGACGGGCCGCGCACCCGGGCGACCGCCCACGCCGTCTCCAGCCCGGATATCCGCTGGTCGCCCGCCCTGTCGTCGTCGCTCACCGCGGGTAGGGTCGCAGACGAACACACCCCACGACATCCGGAGGCACCCCCGTGCGACTCACCCGCATGTTCTCCGCCGTGGAGGCCACCGCGCACTGCGACCTCCCCTGCGGCGTCTACGACCCGGCCCAGGCCCGCATCGAGGCCGAATCGGTCAAGGCCATCCAGGAGAAGTACCAGGGCAGCGACGACGAGGTCTTCAAGATGCGCTGCGTGCTCATCAAGGAGCAGCGGGCCGACCTGGTCAAGCACCACCTGTGGGTGCTGTGGACCGACTACTTCAAGCCCCCGCACTTCGAGAAGTACCCGCACCTGCACGAGCTGTTCAACAAGGCCACCAAGCAGGCCGGTGCCGCGGGCGGCAAGGGCAGCATGGACCCCGCCGAGGGCCAGAAGCTGCTCGACTACATCGCCGAGATCGACAAGATCTTCTGGGAGACCAAGGCCGCGGCCTAGTCTGCACACCCGCATGCGTCCGACGGCCGGTGAGCACCGCTCACCGGCCGTCGGCGTTCCCGCCCCGGACGAGGCGTGATGATCATTACGTTGCTCCACCCGACGATGTGGGCATGATGCACGCCGGCGAGGGCGCCGAGGCGCCCCTGGAGACGGGTGCAGGAGGCTCGGTGATCGACGTCGGGGTGCTGCTGGAGAAGGTCGAGAGCGCACCGCCGATCGACGCCGTCCAGGCCGTCGCCACCGTGCTCGGCGAGATGCTCGACGCGCGGGCGGCGAGCCTGCTCATCACCGACTTCAGCGGCCGCGCGGTCGTCCGCCTCACCTCGACCGACCGGGTCGAGGGCGCGCGCAGCCACGGCGTCGAGCAGGCGCAGACCATCCCCCTGCCGGGCACCGTCTACGAGCGGGTCCTCAGGACCCAGATCGCCGACGTCGAACGGCTCGACGACGGCGCGCGGATGACCGTCCCCGTGACCGACCGCGGCGACGCCATCGGCCTGCTCGAGGTGGACCTGCCCCGGTACCCGTCGGACGAGGACCTGGCCGACGTCGGCAGCGCCGCCCACGCGCTGGCCTACGTCGTCATCGCCGCGCGCCGGCACACCGACGTCTTCGAGTGGGGGCAGCGCTCCACACCGTTCAGCCTGGCCGCGGAGATCCAGCGCCGGCTGCTGCCCGCCGCCTACACCTGCGAAGCCGGCCAGTTCACGCTGGCCGGCTGGCTGGAGCCCGCCGCCCAGGTCGGCGGGGACACGTTCGACTACAGCCTCGACCGGAACACCCTGCACCTGTCGATCACCGACGCCGTGGGCCACCAGGTGGCCGCGGCGCTCACCGCGACGCTGCTGGTCGGCGCGCTGCGCAACGGGCGCCGCCTGGGGCTGGACCTGCCGGAGCAGGCGCGCCATGCGAACGACGCGCTCGCGGAGAACTCCGGACCGGGCGACTTCGTCACCGGTCAGCTGGTGCGCATCGACCTCGTGAGCGACACGGCGACGGCCGTCAACGCCGGGCACACGCTGCCCCTGCGGGTGCGCGCCGGCCGCGTCGAGGAGGTACGGCTACGGGTGGAGCCGCCGTTCGGCGTCGTGCCGGGACGACGGTTCGACGTGCAGGAGTTCCCGCTGGAGCCGGGCGACCGGATCGTCTTCCTCACCGACGGCATGCTCGAGCGCAACGCCGCCTCGCTCGACGTGGCCGCTGCGCTGGCCGCCGCCACCGACCTGCACCCCCGGGAGGTCGTGCACGAGCTCGGCGCCGCCGTCCTGAACGCCACCGGCGGCGACCTGCGGGACGACGCGACGATGATGTGCCTGGACTGGTACGGCGGCCCCCCGCGCGACCGGACGACCGAGCAGGGCGCGGACCCGGGCATCACCACGCTGCACGGCTGAGGGCGCACCTCCTCCGAGGGCGGCCGGTACGGTTCAGCCACGATGCGCATCGATCCGGCCGGGTGGCCCTTCATCGCCGGACCCCTGGCTCCCGCGGCGGCGCTCGCCGTCGCCGGCCGGACCGCCGGGCGCCGGGGCGTCGCGCGGGCCGGGTGGCCGCTCCTCGCCCTGTCCGCCTACATGGCGCTGTTCTTCCGCGACCCCGACCGCCGCTGCGACCGCGTTCCTCCCGGTCCCGACGTCGTCCTCTCCCCCGCCGACGGCATGGTGATGGTGGCCGGGGAGCCGCAGGACGGAGTGGCGCCCGAGGGCGACTGGCAGCAGGTCAGCGTCTTCCTGTCCGTCGTCGACGTCCACGTGAACAGGTCGCCCTACCGCGGGGAGGTGGTGGAGAGCTCGTACCGGAAGGGCAGCTTCCTGGCCGCCTACCGCAAGGAATCGGCGCACCGGAACGAGCGCACCGAGCTGTGGCTGCGCGACGGCGGGCGCACCGTGGTCTTCCGCCAGATCGTGGGCGTGCTGGCCCGCCGGATCGTCACCCGCACCGGCGTCGGGCAGCGGCTGGCCACCGGCGAGCGCATGGGCCTGATGAAGTTCGGCTCCCGCATGGATGTCTTCGTCCCGCCCGAGTGCGAGCTCACCGTGGTCACCGGGCAGCGCGTGCGGGGCGGCGAGACCGTCATCGCCCGCTGGCCGGCCGCCCGCTGAGGAGCCCGCCACCGATGCCCCCCACCCGGCGCACGGCCACCGTGGAGTTCGTGCGCGGCTCCGTCCGCGGCACCCGGCGCCGGGCGCTCGCGACGCTGCCGAGCCTGTTCACCCTCGCCAACATGATGTGCGGCTTCGGCGCGATCCTCGTCTCGATCCGGGGGGAGCACGCGCTCGCCGCCGCACTGATCGGCCTGTCGGTGCTCTTCGACATCATCGACGGCGCCGTCGCCCGGCTCGTCGGCGCGGTGACGCCGTTCGGCCTGCAGTTCGACTCGCTCGCCGACCTGGTCTCCTTCGGGCTGGCGCCCGCCCTGCTCACCTTCACTCTCTTCTCGGAGGGGCGCGACGCGTGGGACCCGCTGGCCTGGCTGGTGTGCTTCCTGTGGGTGGCGTGCGCGGCCATCCGGCTGGCGCGGTTCAACGTGAGCATCGACCCGACGGCCGACAAGCGCTTCTTCATCGGCCTGCCGAGCCCGGGCGCGGCGGGCGTCGTCCTCGCGTCGGTGTTCGCGTTCGGCGACCACCTGGAGGGCCGCGACCGGCTCTGGGTGCTGCTGGTGCTGGCGGTCCCGGCGGTGCTGATGGTCAGCAACGTCCGCTACCGGTCGTTCAGGTCGCTGGTCAGCCCGCGCAGCGGCCGCCCGTACGGGCCGGTCGCGGTCGCCGCGGTGCTCGTGGTGGCGTTCGCGCTCGCCCCCGTCGTCACCGGGATCGTGCTGGCCTATGGCTACCTGCTCGCCCCGGTCCTCGTCCCCCTGCTCTCGCCGCTGGCGCGGCTGGTGCCCGATCGCGTCAAGGAGGCGCTCTCGTGACGGTGCGGCCGATCCGCCCCGACGACGTCCCCGCGGTGGTGGGGCTGGTGCGCGAGCTCGCCGACTACGAGCGCGCCCTGCACGAGGTACGGCTCACCGAGGCGCAGCTCACCGCCTGCCTGTTCGGCGACTCCCCCGCCCTGTTCGGGCACGTCGCGCAGTCCGACGACGGGACCGTCGTCGGCGTGGCGCTGTGGTTCCTCAACTTCTCCACCTGGCGGGGCACGCACGGCATCTACCTCGAGGACCTCTACGTCCGGCCCGAGCACCGCGGGCACGGGCTGGGGCGCGAGCTCCTGCGCACCCTGGCGGCGGTCTGCGTCGAGCGCGGTTACTCGCGCCTGGAGTGGTCGGTGCTCGACTGGAACACCCCGTCGATCGAGTTCTACCGCGCGGCCGGCGCCGTCCCGATGGACGACTGGACCGTCTTCCGGCTCACCGACGACGCGCTCACCGGCTTCGCCGCCCCGCGCCGCTGAGCGCCGGTCAGCGGTCGAGGTAGGCCAGCCGCGCCTCGGGCGTCATGAGCAGGTAGAGCACCGCGCCGGCCAGCACCAGCAGCGGCACCCCGATGTCGGGCCGGCCGGCCTGGAAGGCGGCGATGAACCCGGACACGCCGACGAGGATCTGCACCGCGATCACCGGTCCCCGGGCCCACCCCGCGAGTCGCCGCAGGCCGGCCGCACCGGCGCCGAGGAACGCTGCCGCGAGCACCGCCAGCACGACCTCGGCCAGTGCGCGGGACGTGCTGTCGGCCTCGCCGTCGACGGTGAGCCACAGCAGCAGCACGGCGAGGCCGGCGAGACCCCCGGCCTCCAGCGCGACCACGGCGGCCGCCCGGCGCACCGACGTCGGCGCCACGGGCCTGGGCGCCGGCACGCGCGGCGCGGGCGCGGGCGCGGCCGCGCCGAAGAGGCGGTCCGCCAGCCCACGGGGCTTCTGCTCCGTCACGCCGGCGAGGTTACGCGCGGCGGTTGCCCGCCGGCCCATGACGGGCCACACCTCCCACGCCCGGGCCGGAGCCGTGATTAGCCTGGAGTTCATGCGCGCGCTCGTGGTGGTCAACCCCGCGGCCACCGCCACCACCGCGAACATGCGCAACGTGCTGGTCGGAGCCCTGTCCAACGAACTCAAGGTGGACGTGGCGGAGACCACGCACCGGGGCCACGGTCGCGAACTCGGCGCGGTGGCCGCCGCGGACGGGCTGGACCTGGTCGTCACCCTCGGCGGGGACGGCACGGTGAACGAGGTCGTCAACGGCCTGCTGGAGAAGGGCCCCGGCCCGCACCTGCCGATGCTGGCCGTCGTGCCGGGTGGCTCCACGAACGTCTTCTCCCGCGCCCTGGGCCGCTCCCGGGACCCGGTGGAGGCCACCGCCGAGATCCTCGCCTCGCTGCGCGCCGGCCGTACCCGCACCGTCCCGCTGGGCGCCGTCCGGGCCACGGGAACCGGCGCAGGAGGACCGGAGTGGACCGAGCCGCGCTGGTTCGTGTTCACCGCGGGCATGGGGTTCGACGCCGACGTCATCGCCCGGGTGGAGGCCCAGCGGGCCCGCGGCCGGCGGTCCACCGGCGCGCTCTACGTCCGGGAGGCGACCCGCGCCTTCCTGCTCGGCCGCGAGCGGCGTCGTCCGGCGATGACGCTGGAGGTCCCCGGCGACGACCCCGTCGAGGGCCTGTTCCTCTGCCTGATCTCCAACGTCAGCCCGTGGACCTACCTGGGCGCGCGCCCGGTGAATCCGTCCCCCCAGGCCTCCTTCGAGACCGGGCTGGACGTGTTCGCGCTGGGCCGCACGCACACGTTGGGCATGCTGCGCACGCTGCGGCAGGCGCTGTCGCGTCGTCCCCGGCCCCAGGGGCGCGGCCTGCACAGCCGGCACGACCTCGAGGAGCTGTCGCTGACCGCCGACCGCCCGCAGGGCTGGCAGGTCGACGGTGACCACCTCGGCACCGCGACCGGCCTGCGGATCCGCTCGGTCCCGCACGCCCTGCGCGTCGTCTCCTGAGCAGCACCGGACGCCGATCGCAAGAGGGATGCCGCCTCGGTCGCCCGGCCGAGTGGCAGGCCTAGCTGTACTGACCACG
>NZ_LWUA01000091.1 GCF_005222955.1 Blastococcus sp. CCUG 61487
GATCAGGTGACTGTGAGGCTGGCCGGGTCGGTCGCTTGGTGATGGGCTGATAGCCGGCAGCGGTGGGTGTGACTCTTCAAGTGACTGGCCTTGTGCCTTCATCGGGACTTGTCCGCTCGCTGCTGCCGGCACCGGCCCGGCCGGAGACGTTGGCCTGATCAGGAGCTTGACCGCCAGTGGCTGCTGGCGTGTCCCGTCACAGTCCTGCCATCTCCGTACCGGACCGGACCTGCTGCGTCCCCCCGGTCAAGGAGAAGAACGCATGTCCATGCTGGCAGACCTGGTCGAAGTCGTCATCGGCGTCGACACCCACAGCCAGACGCACACCGCCGCAGTCCTCGACGCCCGCACCGGTGCGGTCCTGGCCGGCATCACCGTGCCCGCCGACCCCGACGGCTACGCCGAACTGGTCGCTCTGGCCGAGCAACACTCCGGCGTGCGGGCCTGGGCGATGGAGGGCACCGGCGGCTACGGCGCCGGCCTGGCCCGCCATCTGGCCGCCGCCGAGGAGATGGTCGTCGAACTCGACCGGCCCAAGCGCCCAGCCCGCAAGGCGGGTGCGAAGTCCGATCCGATCGACGCCGAACGCGCCGCCCGTGACGCGCTGGCCCGCACCCGGCTGGCCCGGCCCAAGACCGGCCCGGAGCGGGCCGCGCTACAGATGCGCCTGACCGCCCGACGAGCCGCGGTGGAGGCTGCCACCACCGCCCAGCGGCAGCTGCTGGCGATGGTCATCACCGCACCGGAGGCGGTGCGCGCCCGGTTCCGCGGTCAGAACACCCGCGCTGTCATCGACACCGCCGTCGCGCTGCGGCCCGGCGCCAGCACCGGCGATATCGAGACCGTCACCGCTCTCACCGTTCTGCGTGACCTGGCCCGGCGCATCCGTTTCCTCCAGACCGAGGCGCTGGATCACGAGAAGGCCATCCGCACCATCGTGCGGTCCTGGCGCCCAGACCTGCTCGAGCTCACCGGAGTCGGCCCGATCGTCGCGGCCACCGTGCTCACCGCCTGGTCCCACCCGGGCCGCTGCCGCAACGACGCCGCGTTCGCCATGCTCGCCGGCGCTGCCCCGATCCCGGCGTCCTCGGGCAAGACCGTCCGCTACCGGCTCAACCGATCCGGCGACCGCCAACTCAACCGCGCCCTGCACACCACCGTCCTCACCCGCCTGCAACGAGACGCACGCACCCGCGCCTACGCCGAACGCCGCCGCACCGAAGGCAAGACCGACCGCGAGATCAAACGCTGCCTCAAGCGCTACATCGCCCGCGAGCTCTACCGCCGCCTCGAATCACCACCGATCCCGGCTTGACGCGTCATAGGAGCGTCCTGATC
>NZ_LWUA01000092.1 GCF_005222955.1 Blastococcus sp. CCUG 61487
CCTCGCGGGACGTCACCCCAGATCCAGGCGCCGAAGGCGATGCCGATGGAAACCCAGGCCGCCGACCAGACCGCCGCCTCACGGACGCCGATCACGTGCGCTCGACGGTGGGCGAACAGGTCGACGGCGAGCATGCCGACGATCAGGCCGAGCACGGCCAGCCAGAGCCAGATTGGGACGTCCACGCACCCTCCTCCAGTCGATGTCGCATCAACCGGAGGTCTCTCCCGGCCCGTTGGGCCTGCTCCGCCGGGTCCTCTCGGGGTGGGACCGTGCTGACGACGCGAGCGCTACGGGATACTCCCCTCCACGAATGAGTGAAGCATGCTTCACTCATTGGGGCCAGCGCAGGAGAGGACCGCCGCGATGACCGACCCGCGGAGACCGCCCTGGACGTTCCTGACCAACCACGGGCTCGTATTGCTGGCCGTCGCCGCCGACCCGGACGCGCGAGTGGCCGAGCTCGCCGCGGGCGTCGGCATCAGCGCTCGCGCGACCCTGAGCATCCTGCGTGACCTCGAGCAGGGCGGATACCTCACCCGGACCCGCCGGGGCCGGCGCACGCACTACGAGGTGCGGCGGCACCAGCCGTTCCGACACCCCCGCATGGAACACCACGAGGTCGACGAACTGCTCACCATCTTCAGCAACCACTGACGAACGCCAGCGGACGGTCGACCGGCCACCCGTCGATCGGACTGAAACGACGACCGACCGTCCAGGCGCGTCTCCTCCACTCTGGGTCCGGGCTAGGGCTATGAGCGGCTGTCCAGCTGATCCGGTGGGGGAGTGGGCCACGAAGCGACGGTCGAGCGGCCCCGCTGGTAGAGAGAGGCCGTGAGCGATACGCACTACCAGGCAGTTCTTCGCACGTTTCCGACCCTGGACGAGTGGAGCGGGCGGCTCGGGAGCGTCTACACGCCCAAGCCGGGTAGCGACCTGGCCGCCGATGACGCCGACTGGCCCGCCCTCTCGCTGAGCCAGATCGCGGTCGGCAGCATGGGCGCTGCCAGGGACCACCTCCAGGCGGTCCGAGTGCTCATCGAGGCCAGGGAGGTGTTCCCGTACGCGCAGGCATCGCTGGTCCGCACTGCGCTCCTCTCGGCGGCACAAGCCGTCTGGCTCCTGGCCCCCGACGATCGTGCAGAGCGCCTCAAGAATGCGCGCACGCTCACGGCTCACATCTACGAGCAGCATCTGCGGTTTCTCCGCGACCTCCAGGATCTGGCGTCCAGCCCGCATGCGGGTACCGATGCGGTGGAGCAGCACGTCACGACGCGGTCGCAGCAGTTGGCTCAGCAGCGGGCGGCAGACGGACAGAAGGCCAAGTTCAACGCCACGGAGGTCGTCCAGACTGCGGCGCTGGCTGCCTGGGGCAAGGAAGACCTGGCCAAGGAGGTGAAGGCTGAGTGGCGCAGTGGCTCGGGTGCGGCCCACGGGCTTCTTTGGTCGGTGTTTGGCCGGGCAGGAACACGGATGACCGGCGCGGAGGCGAACGGCATGGCCGTGTTCCAAGCGGGCGGCGCGATCGATGACTTCGCCAACGCCTACTTCGCCGCTTATCACCTACTCCGGCATGCCTTCACGCTGTTGGAACGACGCGGCGGCTCCTAGTTCCCTGTCGAAGGCTGGAGCTTCGGTCGGGCCGGATTCAGGGTGGATGGCCACGCCCTGGGTCCGGCACGGTCTCCTTCCACGACCCATAGCACCGCCACGCGGAGCGACCGCCGGTTCGTGGACCGCTCCGTCCGGATCACCTGAACAGCCGAAGGTCCCACGGTTGAGCCGAGCCGCTCCCACGGAACGGCGGGCGGGGCGAGAGTAGAGGGCCTAGTGCATGCAGCCGCGCCGCGCCGTGCAGGGCGCGAGCCCACCGCCGCACGCACCGGCAGCGACGCTCGAGCATGACGCCCCGGGTTGCCCGACGCCGACCCATCACGCTGGGATAAGTCGGCGCGCTGCGCGACCGGGACGATCGGCACAGGGGGGGGGCAAACGCATGGACGTCGTCATCACCAGGACCGCCGCACCGCAGGCAACCTCTGGCGGCCCGCTGAGCGACGCGGAACTGCAGGCGATGCACGCCTGGTGGCGCACGGCGAACTACCTGTCGGTCGGGCAGATCTATCTCATGGGCAACCCCCTACTGCGCGAGCCGCTGCGGCCCGAGCACGTCAAGCCGCGGCTGCTCGGCCACTGGGGAACCACACCGGGGCTGACCTTCATCTACGCCCACCTCAACCGCGCCATCACCGTGCGCGACCTGAACATGATCTACGTGATGGGCCCCGGGCACGGCGGGCCCGGCCCAGTCGCCGCCGCTTGGCTGGAGGGCACCTACAGCGAGGTCTACCCGGACATCACCCAGGACGAGGCCGGCCTGCGGCGGCTGTTCACCCAGTTCTCCTTCCCTGGCGGCATCCCCAGCCACGTCGCTCCCGAGACCCCAGGCTCGATCCACGAGGGCGGCGAGCTGGGTTATGCGCTCTCGCACGCCTACGGCGCCGCCTTTGACAACCCCGACCTGGTGGTCGCGGCAATCGTGGGGGACGGCGAGGCCGAGACCGGGCCGCTGGCGGCCAGTTGGCACTCCAACAAGTTCGTCGACCCCCGGCGCGACGGCGCCGTGCTGCCGATCCTGCACCTCAACGGCTACATGTCCCGCCCCGGGTTCAGTG
>NZ_LWUA01000093.1 GCF_005222955.1 Blastococcus sp. CCUG 61487
CGCGAGCGCCTGCGTCCGGCCGCCCGCCCCGCGGCGCCCGTCGCGCCGGAGCCGCGGACGGCTCCCGAGGTGCAGGAGACCGTCGCCCAGCAGGACCTGCCGAGCCTTCCGCACCCGAGCGTGCCGCTGGCCCCCGTCGCCCAGTTCCGCGGCCGGGTGGTGGCCGCTCGCGCGCCGGCTCCCGCCGGCTGGCAGAACAGCGCCGTCGTCGGGCTGGACGACGACGACATCGGCTTCGCCGACATCGACGAGTACCAGCCCCGGCGGGTCGCCAACGGCTGAGCAGGAGTGCCGGGCGGTGCTCGCGTCGGATCGACGGCGCGGTAAGCTGTCCGGCGCAAGGGGCTGTGGCGCAGTCCGGTAGCGCACCTCGTTCGCATCGAGGGGGTCAGGGGTTCAATTCCCCTCAGCTCCACCCAGCAGGTCACGAACGCCGTCGGGCAGCCGCCCGGCGGCGTTCGTGCTGGTGGGGCCCGGTCAGTACCAGGTCGGGAACCACATGCGCCGCTGCCACTGCACCTGGTCGAGCTCCTGCCCGGTGAGCACCGGGTAGAAGAAGACGAAGGTGGCCGCGACGGCGGCGAGGTAGAGGCAGACGACGGCCAGGCCGACCGTGCGGCGGATGCCGGGGGCGCGCGGGCCCAGGACGTCCTGCAGCAGCAGGGTCACCGCGAGCACGAAGAACGGGACGACCGGCGCCATGTAGAAGAGGAACATCGTCCGGTCGCCGTCGAACAGCCAGGTGAGCCAGCCGGCGGCGATCGCGATCCCGGCGACCCCGGCCGCGGGGTCGCGCCGGGCGGCGATCCGCCAGACCAGCCAGATCGCCGCCGGCACGAAGAGGAACCATAGGGTCGGCGTGCCCACCATGAGGATGTAGCGGATGACCTGCCCGCCGTCGTCGTCGGTGAGGCCCTGCGGGTTCCACAGCAGGATCGGGCGGCCGGTCACCAGCCAGGACCACGGCCCCGACTCCCACGGGTGCGGCGTCGAGAGGCTGCCGTGGAAGCGCAGCCACTCGGCGTGCTGGTGCCACAGCGAGCGCAGCGCGTCGGGGATCCAGGGGTAGGCGGTGTCGGGGTTCTGCTGGGCCCAGGCCTTGCCCTGCGAGCTCTCGCCGAGGAACCAGCCGGTGAAGCTGGCCAGGTAGGTGAGCACCGGGACGACGGCCAGCGCCCACAGCGCACCCGGGAGGCCGTACCGGGCGGCGGCCCGCGTGGGGCGCCGGACGCCCGCCGCGCGCCAGGCGCTCCGGTCCCAGAACACCGAGGCGATGGCGAAGAACGCCAGGAACCAGACGCCGCTCCACTTCACCGCGCAGGCGCAGCCGAAGAGGAGCCCGGCGGCGATCCGCCAGCCGCGTGGCCCCAGCCGGAAGCCGTTCGCCGTCTCCCCGGCCGCGAGGATGCGGGCCCGCACCCGGTCGCGGTCGACGACGAGGCAGGCGACCGCCGAGACGACGAAGACCTGCAGGAAGATGTCGAGCAGCCCGATCCGCGACAGGGTGAAGCTCAGCCCGTCGAGCGCCAGGAGCAGGCCGGCGACCAGGCCGAGGAGGGTCGATCCGGTGAGCCGCCGCGCCAGCCGGACCAGGACGACGACCGCGATGCTCCCGGCCACGGCACTCGGGAACCGCCAGCCGAAGGAGTCGGTGCCGAACACCGCCTGGCCCGCGGCGATCAGCCACTTGCCCAGCGGCGGGTGGACGATGAACGTGTAGCCGCGGTTGTACTCGTATCCCCAGCGCAGGAGCTCGGCAGCCTCGGGCGGGTAGTAGGCCTCGTCGAACAGCAGGTCGCCGGGGTAGCTGATGCCGACCAGCCGGCCGATCAGCGCGAGCACCCCGAGCGCGCCGGTGAGCCACCAGGAGCGCCGGGTGTCGCCGGGCAGGGGCGGGATGCGGTCGCGCCGCGGTCTCGGTGGGCGCCGGCGGCGGGGGAGCGCGGGTCCGAGGGGCGGCTGCTCCGTCGTCCCGGGAGCCAGCACCGCCATGCGGGCCAGGGTAGTGAAAGGACCCCGCGTCCCCCCGCCCTGACGCGGGGCCGCTCCAGCACGGTCACCGCGGGAGTGACAGGCTTCGGACGTGAGCGGACGGCTGGTGCTGGGCGGAGCGCCCCTCGGCCGGCCCGGCGACGCCAGCCCCCGGCTGCGCGACGCGATGCGGACCGCCGACGTCCTCGCCGTCGAGGACACCCGCCGCCTGCACCGCCTGGCCGCGGACCTGGAGGTCACCTTCGCCGGCCGCGTCGTCACGTTCCACGAGTCGGTGGAGCAGGCGCGGCTTCCGGGGTTGCTGGACGCGCTGTCGGCCGGGGCCACGATCCTGCTGCTCACCGACGCCGGCATGCCCTCGGTCTCCGACCCCGGCTACACCCTCGTACGGGCCGCGATCGACGCCGGCATCGAGGTGACCTCGGTGCCCGGGCCGTCGGCGGTCACGACGGCGCTCGCGGTGTCGGGGCTCCCGGTCGACAGGTGGTGCTTCGAGGGGTTCCTGCCGCGCAAGGGCGGGGAGCGCCGGGCACGCTTCGCCGCACTGGCCGACGAACGGCGGACGATGGTCTTCTTCGAGTCGCCGCACCGGCTGGCCGACGCGCTCACCGACGCGGCAGGGGTGCTGGGGGCCGACCGCCCCGCCGCGGTGTGCCGGGAGCTCACCAAGACCTACGAGGAGATCCGCCGCGGTCCGCTGGGCGAGCTCGCCGCCTGGGCCGCCGACGGGGTCAAGGGCGAGATCACGCTGGTCGTGGCGGGGGCTCCGGAGCGAGCCGTCGAGCTGAGTCCGGCCGAGCTCGCCGCCGAGGTCGCCGCGGAGGAGGCGGCCGGAGCGACCCGCAAGGACGCCATCCGCGAGGTCGTGCAGCGCACCGGCCTGCCGCGCCGGGTCGTCTACGACGCCGTCGTCGCCGCGAAGGACTCCTGACCCGCCCCCACCCAGGCATAGGAAGCTCTGCCTATCCCTGCGGCCGCTTCGGCGTAGGCAAAGCTCCCTATGCCTGGGCCTCAGCTCGGCTGCTCAACCGACCCGGAGCTGCGCCAGACGCGCGCGGTAGACCTCGAGGACCTTGGCCCGTACGCCGGCCGGATCGCGGAGGACGTCGGCGTAGGTGAAGCGGAGAACGACCCAGCCCAGCGCTGCCAGCTCACGGTCGCGAGCGAGATCCCGCCGCCGATCCTCAGGAGACGTGTGGTGTCGGGCGCCGTCCAGTTCGACCGCCAGCTTGACCTCCGGCCACGCGCGATCCAGGAGAACGTGGCGATCGGACAGCTGGACCCGGTACTGACCGACGCCGCGCGGTAGCGAGCGGTGCCGGAAGACGTTCAGGACGCCGTGGGCCTCGAGCTCGCTGCGGCAACCGTCGGCGATGAGCTCGATGACCTGCCGCAGCCCGCGATGCCCGCCCACGTTGGGCCGCTCGGCGAGCGCGTCGCCGAGCTGAGCCGCGGTCACCAGGCCCCGGTTCGCCATGTCGAGGGCCAGCGGTCGTCGTTCCGCCGTCGGCAGCAGCGGCCACGAGTCGATGACGGTCCTGGGCAGCGTCGTGACACGCAACCCACGTCGCTGGACGCACTGTCCCGAAAGCGGGTCGAAGCGCAGCCGACGATGCACGACGAGGTCCGGGGTTCCGGCCCTCCTCAGACTCTGGTCGATGGTCGCGTGCAGCGGCCACTCGAGATCGCGCAGCCCCCAGACGTGCAACGCGGTCGTGTGGCTCAGTGCGGCAACCGGCCCCGTGTGGAGGAGCGCTGCCCGCAGGACGGTGGTGTCGTCGCCGACGCCGTCCCGCAGCCGGTACACGCTGGGGAAGATCCGCACCAAATGCCGGCGGGCGACGTACCCGTCGAGCACCTGGCGAGGCACGCGCCGGAGCAGTTGGCGCCGCGTGGCCAGCCCGCCGTGGTTCTGCACCGTTTCCCTGATGATCGTCCGCCACTCCATGACGAGAGCGTGGCTGCCCGAAGGCTGCTGTCGGCGCCCTCGGGACGATCTGTGGATGACCGAGCCTCGTCGCCCGATCTCAGGGGCGGACCAAGGCATAGGAAGCTTTGCCTANNTAGGCAAAGCTTCCTATGCCTCGGTGAACGGGGCGGCGGGGGACGAAGGTCAGAGCCAGCCGTTGCGCTTGAAGCCGCGGTAGAGGAGCACGCAGGCGACCACGATCAGCACCAGCACCGTCGGGTAGCCGAAGCGCGAGTCCAGCTCGGGCATGTGCCGGAAGTTCATCCCGTAGATGCCGGCGATCGCGGTGGGGACGGCGATGATGCCTGCCCAGGCGCTGATCTTGCGCATGTCCTCGTTGTCCGCCATCGACGTGCGTGCGAGCGAGGCCTGCAGGATCGAGGTCAGCAGTTCGTCCATCGACGTCACCTGGTCGCGCACCCGGATCGCGTGGTCCAGCACGTCGCGGAAGTAGGACCGCATGGCCTCCGGGACGACGTCGACCTGCCGCTCGGTGAGCTTCTGCAGGGGCAGCTCCAGCGGGGTGACCGCCCGGCGCAGCCCCATGAGCTCCCGCTTGAGCTGGTAGAGCCGGCCGATGTCGTCGGTGCGCTCGGGGCTGAACACCGAGGCCTCGAGCTCGTCGACGTCGTCCTCGACCGCCGCCGCGACGTCGACGAAGGAGTCCACCACCTGGTCGGCCACCGCGTAGAGGACGGCCGCCGGGCCCAGGCACAGCAGGTCGCGCTGCTCCTCCAGGCGGCTGCGCAGGTCGCTCAGCTCGCCGTGGTCGCCGTGCCGGACGGTGATGACGTAGTGCTCGCCGAGGAAGACCATCACCTCGCCGGTCTCGACGACCTCGCTGGTGGACGTCAACTCCTCGTGCGCCACGTACGTCGCGGTCTTGAGCACCATGAACAGCGCCTCGTCGTAGCGCTCGAGCTTGGGCCGCTGGTGGGCGTAGACGGCGTCCTCGACCGCCAGCGGGTGCAGGTCGTAGCGCTCGGCGATGGCGGTGAGCTCGTCGTGGCTGGGTTCGAACAGCCCCAGCCAGGCGAAGCCTCCGCGCTCGGCGGCGACGTGCAGGGCGTCGTCCGGCTCGGCCTCCTGGCGGCGGCCGTCCACGTAGACGGCGCAGTCGACGACGGCGCCGCGCCCGCTCGAGCGGGTGGCCGTCCGCGGGCGGCGACCGGCCGGCGCGG
>NZ_LWUA01000094.1 GCF_005222955.1 Blastococcus sp. CCUG 61487
ACCACCCCGCGGGACGTCACCTCTTCACCGAGATCGTGGACCCAGGAACGGACACCCGGTGGCGCGACTACGTGCGCTACGCCCTGGAGCGAGGCTGTCTGAGCGCCATGTCCGTTCCACTGCCAGTTCCCGAGCCGCTCGGCGCAGGGTTGAACGTGTACGCCCGCACGCCGGGTGCCTTCGATGACGAGAGCCGACGGGCTGCCATCGAGCTCGCTCGGTCCGCCGGGGTCGCCGTCTCCAACGTCTACGCCAACCAGAACGAGCGGGAACGAGCCCGGAATCTCGCGACGGCGCTCGAGTCTCGAGCGGTAATCGAGCGCGCCAAGGCCATTTTGATAGAGCGGTTCGGGCTCACGGCCGACCAGGCGTTCCAGACGCTGGCTCGGGTGTCGATGCAGACCAACAGCAAGCTCAGGGACGTCGCCGACCGCCTGGTAATGACCGGGGAGCTGCCCGGCCTGCCCTAGCAGGACTGATGTATCTCACACGCAGGGTGAAGCGCCCCTCCGGAACGGCCGTGTGCTCGACGACCGGCGACAAGTGCCGACGTCGTCGTCACCCGCTCGGCCCGATGTGGCACGTGGTTCACATCCACCGGAACTGCGCGCGCTCGTTCCGTCTTGCGTCGGCCCGAGTCTTCGCTTTCATCCCACACTGAACGGCCGGAGACAGGTCCTTGCTTGATTGGTCTCGGCAATCGTTCGCCCCGCCTTCCGCTGGTCAACGGGTCTGAGACGGCAGTGCGACTGGGCGACGGTCAGTCACTGAGCAGGACGTCCATCACCTGCCGTCGAATCTCCAGGTCCTCGCGCGCGGTGACGACCACGGTACGAGCAGTAGAATGGCGGCGGCTGATGTCCCCGTCCCCGGTGGTCACGCGGTTCAGTTCTGTGTCGATGTCTATGCCGAGATGGGCCAGCCTGTCCGCGACGGCATGCCGTACCTCGGTGGCGTGCTCGCCCACGCCGCCGGTGAAAATGAGCAGGTCTAGTCCCCCGGCGGCAGCGGTCATCGCGGCGATCTCCCGGCACAGCCGGTGGAGGTAGACGTCGAAGGCCAGCGCGCAGGCCGGGTCGCCGCCGGCCCGCCCGGCGAGCACCTCGCGTAGGTCACCGGAGGTCTCGGTTAGGCCTTTGAGTCCGGCGTGGTGCTCGAAGACGTCGGCGACCTCCGGTTCTGGGACGCCGCCGTGCTCCAGCAGCCACAGCACCAGGCCAGGGTCGACCGTGCCCGGCCGGGTGTTCATCACTAGACCGGCCAGCGGGGTGAACCCCATGGTGGTGTCGACTGACCGGCCACCGAGGACGGCGGCCAGCGAGGCACCGGCGCCCAGGTGCGCCGAGACGATCCGCAGCTCCTCGACCGACCGCCCGACGATCTCAGCGGCCCGCCGGACGGCGTAGGCGTGGGAGAGCCCGTGGAAGCCGTAGCGGCGCAGTTGCCAGCGCTCGTTCCACTCCCGCGGCAGCGCATAGGTATGGGCCGCCGGTGGCAGCGTCGCGTGGAAGGTGGTGTCGAAACAGGCCACCGCCGGCACGTCCGGCAGCAGCTTCTCGGTGGCGGCGATGCCGGCCAGCGCCCGCGGGTTGTGCAGCGGCGCCAGGTGACGGATGGACCACAGGTAGGTAACCAGAACCGGATCCACGAGCGCTGGACCGGTGTGCCGCGAGCCGCCGTGCACCACCCGGTGGCCGACCGCATCGACGGGGCCGCACCCGGCGAGGAACTCGGCCAGCGGCTCCAGTTGCCCCTCCCCCCGCCAGGACTCGACCGTGGTCGCCGCGGTGACCGTGCACCGCTCGTCGAGGCGGGTGAGCTTGAGGCTGCTCGAGCCTGCGTTTACGACCAACACCCGCATGCTGCCGACCCTCACGCCTCCGGCTCCCGCAGCGGCGAGCCGCCGGAACTGCGCGGGCCGGCCGTGCCCGACCAGGCCCAGTCGCGGATCTCGGGCAGGTCGATGCCGTGGGTGCGCACGTACAGGCGGTGCTCGATGAGCTTGTTGGTGAGCGCCTCCCGCGCGTGCGCCGCTCGACCGTCCAGTCGCTCGATACGGTCGATGGCGCTAATCGCGAGGTTGAAGCGGTCCAGTCCGTTCAAGACGCACATGTCGAACGGGGTGGTCGTCGTCCCCTCCTCCACGTAGCCGCGCACGTGGAAATTTTCGTGGTTGGAGCGGCGGTAGGTCAGCCGGTGGATCAGCCACGGATAGCCGTGGTAGGCGAAGACCACTGGCTTGTCCCGGGTGAACAACGCGTCGAAGGCGGCGTCGGACAAGCCGTGCGGATGCGCCCGCTCGTCCTGCAGCCGCATCAGGTCCACCACGTTCACGACGCGAATGCGCAGGTCGGGGAACCAGCCGCGAAGGATCTCCACCGCGGCCAGCGTCTCCATCGTCGGCACGTCGCCGGCGCAGGCCATCACGACGTCCGGCTCGCCGTCGGCGTCCGAGCTCGCCCACTCCCAGATGCCGATCCCCTTGGTCGCGTGCACCACCGCGGCGTCCATGTCCAGGTACTGCAGCGCCGGCTGCTTGCCCGCCACGATCACGTTGACGTACTGCCGGGAGCGCAGGCAGTGGTCGGCCACCGACAGCAGGGTGTTCGCGTCCGGCGGCAGGTACACCCGGATGACGTCGGCCTTCTTGTTCACCACGTGGTCGATGAACCCCGGGTCCTGGTGCGAGAAACCGTTGTGGTCCTGCCGCCACACGTGGGAGGTCAGCAGGTAGTTCAGCGACGCGACCGGCCGCCGCCAGGCGATGCCGTTGGTCGTCTTCAGCCACTTGGCGTGCTGGTTGAACATCGAATCGACGATGTGGATGAACGCCTCGTAGCACGAAAAGAACCCGTGCCGGCCGGTGAGCAGGTAGCCCTCCAGCCAGCCCTGGCACAGGTGCTCCGACAGGATCTCCATCACCCGACCGTCGGGAGCGAGGTGGTCGTCGGTCGGCAGCCGCTCGGCCGACCACGTGCGGTCGGTCGCCTCCAACACGGCTCCCAGCCGGTTGGAGTTGTTCTCGTCGGGCGCGAAGACCCGGAACGTCGTCATGTTCTGCCGCATGACGTCGCGCAAGAAGGCGCCCAGCACGCGGGTCGACTCCACCGCCCCGGTTCCCGGCTCGGACACGTCGACGGCGTAGTCGCGGAAGTGGGGCATGCGCAGCGGCTGCAGCATGAGTCCGCCGTTGGCGTGCGGGTTAGCACTCATCCGCCGGGCGCCGGCCGGATGCAGGTCCCGGACGGCCGCGACCGGCGCGCCCAACTCGTCGAACAGCTCCTCGGGGCGGTAGCTGCGCAGCCAGTCCTCGAGCACCTTCCGGTGGCCGTCGTCGTCGCGAGCGTTGGCGAACGGCACCTGGTGCGAGCGCCACGAACCCTCGACCTGCAGCCCGTCGACCTCGTCGGGACCCGTCCAGCCCTTGGGCGAGCGCAACACGATCATCGGCCAGCGCGGCCGGTCGGGGCCGACGAGGTCGACGCCGTCCTCGCGGGCCCGGCGCTGGATGGCGCCGATCTCGTCGAGGCAGCGGTCGAGCACCGCGGCAAACTCCTGGTGCATGCGCGGCGGGTCGTCGCCGGCGACCAGGTACGGGGTGTGCCCGTACCCGCGGAGCAGCTCCACCAACTCGTCGTCCCCGATGCGGGCCAGTACCGTCGGGTTCGCGATCTTGTAGCCGTTGAGGTGTCCCGCCCCGGGTCTGATG
>NZ_LWUA01000095.1 GCF_005222955.1 Blastococcus sp. CCUG 61487
AGGGTCAACTTTCGACCGTCGTTGACAAATGTCGACGGCGCCTGAAAACTGACCCCCTCGCGACGGTTGAATTTTGACCCCCTCCCGAGACCCTGGCTCGAGCCGAGCCGGGGAGGGACGAGGTGTTGTCCGTGGAGGACTGGGCGGAGATCCGTCGGCTGCATCGGGCCGAGGGCATTCCGATCAAGCAGGTCGCGCGGGTGCTGGGGGTCTCGCGGAACACGGTGCGGACAGCCCTGCGCAGCGATCAGCCACCGAGGTATGAGCGCACCAGCCGAGGGTCGGCGGTGGATGAGGTGGAGCCGCGGATCCGGGAGCTGTTGCAGGCGTTTCCGACGATGCCGGCCACGGTGATCGCCGAGCGGATCGGCTGGACCCGGTCGATGACGGTGCTCAAGAAGCGTGTGGCCGAGCTGCGACCGGTCTACCTGCCGCCGGATCCAGCGTCCCGAACCGCGTATGTGGCTGGCGAGATCGCCCAGTTCGACCTGTGGTTCCCGCCGATCACGCTGCCGGTCGGGTCAGGGCGGAGCCGGACGGCGAAGCAGTTGCCGGTGCTGACCATGGTCTGCGGCTACTCCCGCTGGGCCGCCGGGGTCCTCATCCCCTCCCGGTCGGCGGAGGACCTGTTCGCCGGCTGGTGGCAGCTGCTGGCCGGGCTCGGGGCGGTGCCGCGGGTGCTGGTCTGGGACGGCGAGGGCGCGGTTGGCCGCTGGCGCGGCGGGCGCAGTGAGCTCACCGCCGAGTGCCAGGGCTTCCGCGGCACCCTGGGCACGAAGGTGCTGATCTGTCGGCCGGCCGATCCGGAGGCCAAGGGCCTGGTCGAGCGGCTGCACGACTACCTCGAACGCTCCTTCCTGCCCGGGCGCACCTTCACTGGCCCGGCCGACTTCAACGCCCAGATCTCGGTCTGGCTGGGGTTGGTGAACACCCGCAGCCGCCGGGCGCTGGGATGCGCACCGATCGACCGGATCGCCGCTGACCGGGAGCGGATGCTGCCGCTGCCGCCGGTCGCCCCGGCCACCGGCTGGCGCTCCTCGACGCGGCTGGCCCGGGACCACTACGTGCGGCTGGACGGCAATGACTACTCCGTCCATCCGGCGGTGATCGGCCGGCGGGTCGAAGTCGTAGCCGACCTGCACCGGGTGCGGGTGCTCTGCGACGGCCGGGTCGTGGCCGACCACGACCGCATCTGGGCCAAGCACCAGACCATCTCGGCCGAGGAGCACGTCACCGCGGCGAAGGCGCTGCGCGCGGCCCGGATCGGGCTGCTCCGCCCGCCCCCACCCACCGAGGTGGAGATCCGGTCGTTGAGTGACTACGACGCCGCCCTTGGCCTCACCGACGGAGGCGTGGCATGAGCGGCAGAGACCTGGGCGCAGAAGTCGCGTTCCTGACCCGCGCGCTCAAAGCACCCACCCTGCGCGAGGCGGTGCCCCGGCTGGCCGAGCGGGCCCGCGAACAGTCCTGGTCGCACGAGGAGTTCCTGATCGCCTGCCTGCAGCGGGAGGTCTCCGCGCGGGAGTCCCACGGCGGTGAGGGCCGGATCCGGGCCGCCCGGTTCCCGGCCCGCAAGAGCCTGGAGGAGTTCGACTTCGACCACGCCCGCGGCCTCAAGCGCGACCTGATCGCCCACCTCGGCACCCTGGACTTCGTCACCGCCAAGGAGAACGTGCTGCTGCTCGGGCCGCCCGGCACCGGCAAGACCCACCTGGCCACCGGGCTGGCCATCCGCGCCTGCCAGGCCGGTCACCGGGTGCTGTTCGCCACCGCCACCGAGTGGGTCACCCGTCTCGCCGAGGCCCACCACGCCGGCCGGCTGCAAGACGAATTGCGGCGGCTGGGCCGCTATCCGCTGCTGGTCGTCGACGAAGTCGGCTACGTGCCCTTCGAGCCCGAGGCCGCCAACCTGTTCTTCCAACTCGTCTCCAGCCGCTACGAGCGAGCCTCCCTCATCGTGACCAGCAACAAGCCCTTCGGCCGCTGGGGTGAGGTCTTCGGCGACGAGGTCGTCGCCGCCGCCATGATCGACCGCCTGGTCCACCACGCCGAAGTCATCTCACTCAAGGGCGACAGCTACCGGCTCAAGGATCGAGACCTCGGCCGCTCCGCGGCCGCCACCGAAGAAGCATGACCACGAGGGGGTCAATTTTCGGCCGTCGCTAGAGGGTCAACTTTCGACCGTCGTTGACA
>NZ_LWUA01000096.1 GCF_005222955.1 Blastococcus sp. CCUG 61487
CTCTCGGCGGCCGGGCCGCCGACGATCACGCTGGTGGGCTGCTCCTCGCCGGTGTCGGGCGCGGCCGGCGGGGCCAGGGCGGCGCGGACGTCCTCGGCGGAGCCCAGCTGCTGGGTCTCCCGCTGGTCCTCGGAGACCGGCGGGGTCGTGGGGCACCGGGGCAGCGGCCGGGTCCGCGTCGGTCGGGCTGGTCTCCTCGGGGCCGGGCGCGCCCTCGCGCCAGTCCCGTGGGACGGGGCGGGTGTCGTCGAAGGCGACGTCACCGCCGGCCGGGACGGCCTGCTCCGCGGCGGCCTCCGGCCCGGGGTCGGCGGGCGAGAGCGTCTCGACCGGCGGGCGACGGTCGGCGCCGTCGGGGCGCATGCGCACGGTCTCGTCGTGGGCAGGGGGGTGCTGGGGCATCGGGTCGTCCTCCGGTCGCTGTGCACCGGGGGTCCCCGGGGACGACGGAGCCGCCGGCTCTCCCTCCGCACGAGGCGGACGGGAGGCGCCGGCGGCGTCGTCGGGTGAGGCTGTCATCGCGGCCGCGACGATAGCGGTTCTCTCACGCTGTTACGTGCTGGTCGCCCTCGGTGTCGATGATGTCGACGGCGATGTCGCGGAGCTTGCTGTCGTACTCCCGTGCGTGGTGCCCGCAGAAGACGAGGTCGCTGCCACTGGCGAGTACGACCCGCACCTTGGCCAGAGCACCACAGCGATCGCAGTGGAAGGGAACGACGAGGTCATCGGTGGGCGGGGTCGTCGTCAGCGTCTGGGTCATCTGGCTCATCACTCGCTCTCTACCGCACGGACCCGCGGCTGCGGATCGGCCTCCTGCACAGCGCCAGGATGGCCCCTCGTGTTCCCGTTGCCTCCGTCGTCAGTCGCGGACTCGCGGAACGAGATGAGTCCGTGACGTGCGGCGGTGGAACGGGTCCAGCAGGGGACACCTGGGGTGGTACCGGTCGTGCTGTCGTCCGCCAACCCGGCCGGCTGCCGGGAGGTCGTGGGTCCACTGCTGTCTTGACGACACCCACGCTACGCGGTCTACCCGACGGATGTCGGAGGCAACCCGCCGTCCCACCCGTGGGTGAGGAGCGAACCGGCCCTCAGTCCAGGTAGTCGCGCAGGACCTGGGAGCGGCTGGGGTGGCGCAGCTTGCTCATGGTCTTGGACTCGATCTGCCGGATCCGCTCGCGGGTGACCCCGTAGACCTGGCCGATCTCGTCCAGCGTGCGCGGCTGGCCGTCGGTGAGCCCGAAGCGCAGCCGGACGACGCCGGCCTCCCGCTCCGAGAGCGTCTGCAGGACGCTGGTCAGCTGGTCCTGCATGAGGGTGAAGCTCACCGCGTCGACGGCCACGACGGCCTCGGAGTCCTCGATGAAGTCGCCGAGCTGGCTGTCGCCCTCGTCGCCGATGGTCTGGTCGAGGCTGATCGGCTCCCGGGCGTACTGCTGGATCTCCAGCACCTTCTCCGGGGTGATGTCCATCTCCTTGGCCAGCTCCTCCGGGGTGGGCTCGCGGCCCAGGTCCTGGAGCAGCTCACGCTGGATGCGGCCGAGCTTGTTGATGACCTCGACCATGTGCACCGGGATGCGGATGGTGCGGGCCTGGTCGGCCATGGCGCGGGTGATCGCCTGGCGGATCCACCAGGTCGCGTAGGTGGAGAACTTGTAGCCCTTGGTGTAGTCGAACTTCTCCACCGCGCGGATCAGGCCGAGGTTGCCCTCCTGGATGAGGTCCAGGAACGCCATGCCGCGGCCGGTGTAGCGCTTGGCGAGGGAGACGACGAGGCGGAGGTTGGCCTCGAGCAGGTGGTTCTTGGCGCGCTCGCCGTCGCGGACGATCCAGTTGAGGTCGCGGCGCATCTGCGGCGAGATCTTGGTGCCCTCCTCCTCGACCTGACGCAGCCGCTCGGAGCCGTAGAGCCCGGCCTCGATCCGCTTGGCGAGGTCGACCTCCTCCTCGGCGTTGAGCAGCGCGACCTTGCCGATCTGCTTGAGGTAGGCGCGGAC
Source organism: Blastococcus sp. CCUG 61487 (assembly GCF_005222955.1). Classification (GTDB taxonomy): domain Bacteria; phylum Actinomycetota; class Actinomycetes; order Mycobacteriales; family Geodermatophilaceae; genus Blastococcus. Next base: position 1,995 of record NZ_LWUA01000096.1, read on the forward strand.
CGAGTCGGCCGAGGCGGTGAGCTCGGCGTCCTTGCGGGCCTGGCGGAGGGCCTCGGACTCCTCCTCCTCGTCCCACTCGAAGTCGGTGCTCGCCTCGGCCGCCTCGTCCTCGGCGGGGGCCTCCTCGACGCCGTCCTTGCCGGTCACGACGGTCTCGTCGAGCTTGAGACCCTCGGAGCCGGTGTCGACCACGGCGACCGTGGCGCCCTCGGAGGCGACGGCGGTCAGCACCGCGCCCTCGCCCGAGCCGGGGGAGGGGGTGATGGCCGGCTTGGTGCGGCTCTTGGCGGGAGCCTTCGCGGTGGTCTTGGCGGTGGTCTTGGCCGCACTCTTCGTGGCGGGGGCCTTCGCCGACTTCTTCGCCGGAGCCTTCTTCGCCGGAGCGGCGGCCTCGCTCACCTCGACCGCGGCGGTGGCCCTCGGGGCCCGGGAACCGGCGGCGACCGACCTGGAGCGCTTCGGGGTGCTCGCGGCGGATGCTTCCGGTGCTGGCTGGTCGGCGGGCACTCAGGTTCCTTCCCTGCGGGGGACGTACGCCAGGAGACCGTCCGATCTCCGGGTAGCGGCTCCGGCCCTCGTCCTGGCCGTTCGAGAGGACCCGTGAGCCGGCGCGGCGTTTGGCCGCGTGGCGTACTGGGGATCCCTCTCGGCTGGAGGGCGGGGTGGGGCGCGTCCATTGTAACGACGGCACCAGCGGATTCCACCGTCCGCGGCACCCTCCTCGCTCCTCCGGGGCGTTCCGCCGGGCGGCTCGTGACCCGGCCGGTGCGGAGGTCGTGCACCGCGCGTCGCACCCGCATCTCGGGGCGCGGCAGTACGCCGTCCCTAGGCGGAGGACTCCGGGCGCTCGGCGGCGGCAAGGGCCGCCCCGACGATGCCGGCGGCGTTCTGCAGCTCCGCGGGGATCACCGGGGTGCGGGTGCTGAGCAGCGGTACCCACTTGTGCGCCTTCCGGCTGATCCCGCCGCCCACGATGATCAGGTCCGGCCACAGGCCGGCCTCGAGGACCTCCAGGTAGCGGTCCACCCGACGGGCCCACTCGGGGTAGCCGAGGCCCTCGCGCTCCCGGGCGGAGGCGGCGGCGCGCAGCTCGCCGTCCTCGCCGTCGACCTGGATGTGGCCGAACTCGGTGTTGGGCACGAGGCGGCCGTCCACGAACAGCGCGCTGCCGATCCCGGTGCCGAAGGTCAGCATGAGGACGACGCCGCCGTGCCCTCGGCCCGCGCCGTAGCGCATCTCCGCGATCCCGGCGGCGTCGGCGTCGTTCAGCGTCTCGACGGTGCCGGGCAGCCGCGCGGTCAGGTCGGCGTCGACGTCGACGCCGATCCAGCTCGGGTCGACGTTGGCGGCGGTGTGCACCACGCCCCGCTTCATCACCCCGGGGAAGGTCACGCCGACCCGGCCGGTCCAGCCGAAGGAGTCGACGATCCCGGTGACCGCGTCGTACACGGCCTCCGGCTTCGCGGGCTGCGGGGTGTCGACCCGCACCCGCTCGCCGGCCAGCCGGCCCGCTCCGAGGTCCACCAGGCAGCCCTTGATGCCGCTGCCCCCGATGTCGATCCCGAAGCCCTGCATCGGGTCAGGCTACTGAGCCGCCGGAGTGCGGGAGGATCGCGGCATGACCGCGCTTCCTCCCCAGCCGGACGAGCTGCTGGCGCTGGCCGTCGACACCGCCGCGGCCGCCGCCGACCTGGTCCGCCGCGGCCGGGCGACGGCGGGGAAGGACGTCGCGGTGAAGTCCAGCCCCGTCGACGTCGTGACCGCCGTCGACACCGCCAGCGAGCGGCTGATCGTCGACCGCCTGCTGGGCGCCCGGCCGGACGACGGCGTCCTGGGGGAGGAGGGCGGTGAGCGCACCGGGACCAGCGGCGTCCGGTGGGTCGTCGACCCGATCGACGGCACGGTGAACTTCCTCTACGACCAGCCCGCGTACGCCGTCTCGATCGCCGCGGAGATCGACGGCGCCGTCCGGGTCGGGGTGGTCCTCAACGTCGCCACCGGTGAGCTGTTCACCGCGGTCGAGGGCGGCGGCGCCTTCGCCTCGACGCCGTCGTCCCCGGAGCGGGCGCGCCTCGCCGGGAGCCGGCCCGCCTCGCTGGAGCAGACCCTGGTCGCCACCGGCTTCGGCTACCGGGCCGAGGACCGCCGCGCTCAGGGCGCGATCGTCGCGGAGCTGCTGCCGCGGGTGCGCGACATCCGTCGCAACGGCAGCGCGGCCCTGGACCTCTGCGCGGCCGCCGCAGGACGGGTGGACGCCTACTACGAGGCGGGTCTCTCGCCCTGGGACCACGCCGCCGGGGCGCTCGTCGCGGCCGAGGCGGGTCTGGTCGTGGCCGGCCTGCCCGGTCGGCGGTTCGCCGAGCCGGTGGCCGTGGCGGTGGCGCCGTCCGTCGCCGACGACTTCCTGGCCCTGCTGGGCGCGCTGCACCCCTGACCCGACCCCTGACCCGACCCCTGACCCGGGAGCCGCCTCAGCACTCGGCCGAGGCCTCCTCGGCCTGGTCGAGGGTGGCGTTGACGGCGTCGTCGGACGCCAGGCTCTCGCCGATCACGAACCCCGGCCCCAGCACGAGGTCGACCTGCTGGGTGGCGCGGGTGTCCTGGTACAGCCCGGCGCCGGGCAGGTACAGCGCCACGAAGGCCGCCGTCCCCTTGCCGCTCGGGCCGTGCCGCACCTCGCCCACGCCGGTGACCTCGCGGCCGCTGCGGTCGTTGGCGACCTCGGCGACGGTGAAGCCGCGTGCGGCCAGGTCGTCGGCGACCGACTGCGCCAGCCCGCCCTGGTCCGACGCGTTGAACACCCGCACCGACACCGTGGCCGGGTCCAGGGCCGGCGGAGCGGCCTCGGCCTCGGCGCAGGCGGCGTCCTGCTCGGCCTGCAGTTCGGCGTCCTGGCGGAAGACGTTCCACCAGACGGCCACGGCCACCAGCGCCAGCACGAGGAGGAAGATCAGCGGCGGCAGTGGACGACGTCCGCTGCGGGCACGCACCGCGGGGCGTTCGGTGCGCAGCGCCACTGTCACTCTCCTCGCCGAGCCCGGGACGTCCAGGTCGGGTGGAGCTTAGAGCCGGGACTGCCGGCTAGATCGCACCGTCCTCGAGCGCGGCGCGTCCCAGCTCGACGACCGGGTCGATGCGCTCGGCGTACCCGCTGGTGTTCTTGCCGGCCATCGCGCCGGCCGCCGAGCGGGCGACGATCCCGGCGATGATCGCGGCGAACTTGAAGAAGGCGAAGCCGACGTACCAGTTCAGGTCGGAGAGGTCGGCGCCGGTGCGCTTCGCGTAGCGCTCGGCGGCCTCCAACCGGGTGGGGAAGCCCGGCAGGGTGGTCAGCGCGCTCTGGCTCGACGCCCGGTCCTCGCCGGCCTGCGGCCAGTAGACGAACATCATCCCGATGTCGGTCAGCGGGTCACCGAGCGTGGACATCTCCCAGTCGAGGACCGCCTTGATCCGCCCCGGCGTGCTCGGGTCGAGCAGGCAGTTGTCCAGCCGGTAGTCGCCGTGCACGATGCTCGACCGCTGGGTGGCCGGCACCGTCTCGGCCAGCCGCGCGGCCAGGGCGTCGAGCTCCGGGCGCTCCCGGTCGCGCGTGGCGTCCCACTGCTTGGTCCACCGGCGCACCTGACGGGCGGCGAAGCCCTCGGGGCGGCCGAAGTCACCGAGGCCCACGGCCGCGTAGTCCACGGAGTGCAGGTCGGCGAGGACGTCGATGAGGCCCTCGCCGATGGCACGCCGCTGCTCCGGCTGGTCGGCGTACCCGGGCGGGAACTCGCTGACGGCGTGGATCCCGAAGACCCGCTCCATCACGTAGAACGGCGCACCCAGCACCGATTCGTCGGTGCACATGTGCAGCGTCCGCGGCACCGGCACCTGCGTCGCGCCGAGGGCGGAGATCACCCGGTGCTCCCGGGCCATGTCGTGCGCGGTGGCCAGCACCGCGCCGGTCGGGGGCCGGCGCAGGATCACGGAGTCCTCCGCCGAGCCGTCCCGCGGGGTCACGATGTAGGTCAGGTTCGACATGCCCGCCGCGATGAGCTCGACGGTCACCTCCTGCCACCTGTCGTCGCCCAGCGCACGCGCCAGGTACGGGCCTACGACGGTCGGGTCAGCACCCACGGGAGTCGCCACGGCGGCAGGGTAACCTCTGGCGCTTCGCAGCCCCGGCCGCCCGTTCCGCGGAGCCACGAGTCGCCCGTCACCCTCGGGCACAAACCCGGCCCCTCCGACGTTGGGCGGCTGCCGGTCTCGTCCACCGTCCGCACGGACGGCAGGCACGACCGGTGCGATCCAGGATGCTCCGCGGAGCTCCTGACCACGGACAACGGTCGCCACCAGCGACCGATCGAGACGACGGCGCCGGTCAGGCCCGTCACCTGCAGCGGCCTCGGCCGCTGAGAACACTGGAGGAGGGGCACACCCCATGGCCACCGACTACGACGCCCCACGCCGGAACGAGGCCGACGAGCTCGGCGAGGACTCGCTCGAGGAGCTCAAGGCCCGGCGTGCAGAGGCGCAGTCCTCGTCGGTCGACGTCGACGAGACCGACTTCAACGAGAACCTCGAGCTGCCCGGGGCGGACCTGTCCAACGAGGAGTTGACGGTCCGCGTGCTGCCGAAGCAGGAGGACGAGTTCACCTGCTCGAGCTGCTTCCTGGTGCAGCACCGCAGCCGGCTGGCGAGGACCAAGGGCAACGAGCTGTACTGCCGCGACTGCGCCTGACGCACGGACCCCGTGCCCGTCCCGTCACCGGGGAGACCGATGACCGAGCACTCGTCGCGCACCGGTGCCCTGCGCGACGTCCCCCCGCCGCGGCCGGTCGGAGCTGTCGGGACCCCGGCGGAGGACGGCGGGCTCACCCGCGCCGCCCGTGCCGTCGCCGACGCCGTGACCGGCCTCGTCGGGACTGCGGGCTCGGCGGCGCGGCGGAGCACGGGTCGCGTGAGCGAGCTGCGCGACGTGCTCGGCGCGGTCGTCGCGGCGGTCGGCACCGCCGTGGGCAGCCGGCTCGGGCCCGCGGACGGCACGGATCCGGCCGGGGCGTCCGCCGACGACGACCCGGCGCCCGGCGGCGTCCTGGCCGACCTGCTGGCCGCGGCCGCGCCTCGACTGCCGATCCGCGACGCGGCCCCGGTTGCGCGCGGCGCACCCCGGT
>NZ_LWUA01000097.1 GCF_005222955.1 Blastococcus sp. CCUG 61487
CGCTGGAACGGTTGAACAAGGAGATCAAGCGCCGCACCGACGTCGTTGGCGTGTTTCCCAACCCCGAGGCGCTGCTGCGGCTGGCCGGCGCCGTGCTGGTCGAGGCACACGACGAATGGCAGGTCACCGACCGCCGCTACCTCTCCGAAGGCTCCATGGCCCTGCTCACCCGGGCGACCCCGTCAGCGAGGGAGGTGGCGCAACCGGCACTGATCGCGTCATAGTCACCACACCGCTGACCGACACGGTGAGGACTACATCCACCACTCAGCGGGACGTCACC
>NZ_LWUA01000098.1 GCF_005222955.1 Blastococcus sp. CCUG 61487
GGTTGAACCCGCCCAATATACGTCCGCCGAGTTCGATGAGTTCACTGCGACGAATCGCATTCGACGCAGTCGCGGGCGGACCGGGGTGTGCTGGGACAACGCCGCCGCCGAGTCATTCTTCGCGACCCTGAAGAACGAGATGTACTACCGGCAGACGTTCGCCACCCGGGCGCGGGCACGCTTCGCTGTCGCCGAATACATCGAGGTCTTCTACAACCGCCGACGGCTGCACTCGACCCTCGGCTACCGCACCCCGTTCGAAGCGCTCGCCGACTACCGGGCTGCGGCAACCGCCGCAGCGTGATCAACCCGAGGACTTGTCCAAGATCCTTGACACAGCCCATTCGCGCCGCGCTGCCAGGGGCTGCACCGCTGGGCGAAGTAGATCGCCACACCGGTGGCCCGGGCCAGCTCGCGGTGGCGGGCCATCTCCACGCCCTGGTCCCAGGTCAGGGTGCGTTTCATGTGCGCGGGCAGGGGCGCGAACGCGGCGGTGGCGGCGGCGCTGACCGTCTCGGCGGTGTGATCGACCGGCAAGTTGATCACGATGCCGTACTGGGTGGTGCGTTCGCGCAGGGTCATCATCGCCGAGGCGCAGCCCACGCCGAGGATGAGATCGCCTTCCCAGTGCCCGGCCTGCTGCTTGGTCTCCACCTCGGCCGGCCGCTGGTCGATCATGGTCATGTCGCGGACCGCCGCGCCGTGCCCGGATCGGGTCAGCCAGCGGGACTTGCGGATCCGCCGGCCGGTGCGCAGCTTGCGGCAGTAGCGCTTGTGCAGTCCCTGCCCGCCGGGCACCAGCAGCGCCCGGTAGATCGTCTCCGGGCACAGCCGCATCGTCGGGTCGGTCGGGTAGGTGCGGCGCAGCCAGCCGCTGATCTCATCGGGTGACCAGCACCGGTTGAGCTTGCGCTGCACGAGCGTGCGCAGCCTCGGGTGGGCGATCAGCTTGTGCTGCCGGGGCCGGCGGCGCTGCTGGGCCGCGACGTGATCGGCGTGGTGGGGCAGGTAGCGGCCGTGCTCGTCGCGGTGCCGGTCCAGCTCCCGTTTGATCGTCGAGGGGTAGCGGCCCAGCTCGCCGGCGATGACGCGGATCGAGTAGTCCAGCCGCAGCAGGTCGGCGATCTGCAGCCGTTCGCGCAGCGACAGGTAGCGGCTTGAGCGCTCGGCGGGCCGAGACGGCGGGGCGGTCTGCTGGTGGCGGCGGGCGCGGATGCGTGCGCCGGTTTTCCTGTGCACGCCCAGGATCGTGGAGGCGGCGGTGTTGCTCAGCCCGGCACGCATCAGCTCCCAGTAGCGCGTGTCGCGCGCCAGCACGTCCGACCGTGGTGCCCGCCGGCGGGTGAGTTCCTCGGCATGGCGTGCCGAGGTGCGAAGCGCACGCCGCAGGAGGGCCTGCCGCTCCCGGCGGGCGTGCTCATCGGCGCGGCGCCGTTGGTCCTCCCACTGCCTGGCCAGGGGCGTCGGTATCCGCAGCCGCAGCGCGGCGGCCCGGGCGGTCAGGCCCTGCTCGCGCAGCTTCCCGTAGCGGGCGCGCCACCACCGATAGCCCGTCGAGCGACCCACCCCGGCGGCTCGAGTTGCGGCGCCGATCGAGTCGCCGCCTGCGAAGCGGCGCCAGAAGGCGTCCTCGACCCCGGCGTCGACGGCCAGGTGATGCCGACCGCGGGGGCCTGGTCGCTGCCGTTCCCAGTCGACCAAAAGTGGCGAGCAGTAGCCCAGCTCGGCCGCGGCCTGCTCGACGCTGAGGCCCTCGTCCCGCAGCGCGCCGAACGCCTCCCGCAGCCACCGGTAGCCAGTCTCCTTGCCGATCCCGGCGGCGCGGGCGGACGGTTTGAGACCCCGCCCCTCCCTGACCGCCGCCAGGAACCGGATACCAGCAGCGGAATCCCGTCGCGCATGCACCAATGACCGCCTTCAAAGAAGGCGTTGCGTCGACCGATAGAACCTGGGGGAGGTGGATTCAACTGGTCGTC
>NZ_LWUA01000099.1 GCF_005222955.1 Blastococcus sp. CCUG 61487
AAAGCGTGCTTGTGGCCCTTCAGGCGGCGGGGAGCTCGCGCAGCCGCTGGCTGATCACCCCGGTGATGCCGTCGCCGCGCATGCTCACGCCGTAGAGCGCGTCGGCGATCTCCATCGTCCGCTTCTGGTGGGTGATGACGATCAGCTGCGAGGTCGAGCGGAGCTGCTCGACCAGGGTGAGCAGCCGGCCGAGGTTGACGTCGTCCAGCGCCGCCTCGACCTCGTCGAGCACGTAGAACGGCGACG
>NZ_LWUA01000100.1 GCF_005222955.1 Blastococcus sp. CCUG 61487
CGACGTCGCCGCCGGCACCCCAGGTGGCGCCACAGGCGCCGGCCGGCGGTCAGTTCGCGGACGGCTCCGGTGACGCCGGCTCGTACGTGACGCCGCTGGTCCGCCGCCTGGCCGCGGAGAAGGGTGTCGACCTCGCCACCGTGTCGGGCACCGGGGTCGGTGGCCGGATCCGCAAGCAGGACGTCCTCGCGGCGGCCGAGAAGGCCTCGGCCCAGCAGCCGGCCAAGGCGCCCGCCGCCGGTGGCGCCGCCCGCACGCCGTCGCCGGCCGCGACGCCGGACACCTCCGTCCGCGGGCGCACCGAGAAGATGTCCCGGCTGCGGACCGTCATCGCCAAGCGGATGGTCGAGTCGCTGCAGATCAGCGCGCAGCTCACGACCGTGGTCGAGGCCGACGTCACGCGGATCGCGCAGCTGCGGCAGCAGGTGAAGAGCGACTTCGAGGCCCGCGAGGGCGTCAAGCTCTCGTTCCTGCCGTTCTTCGCCAAGGCGACCGTCGAGGCCCTCAAGGCGCACCCGTCGGTGAACTCCTCGATCGACCAGCAGGCCGGGACCGTCACCTACCACGACTCGGAGAACCTCGGCATCGCCGTCGACACCGAGCGCGGGCTGCTCGTGCCGGTGATCCACGACGCCGGCGATCTCGGCCTCGGCGGCTTCGCCCGCAAGATCGCCGACCTCGCCGAGCGCACGCGGTCGAACAAGGTGACGCCGGACGAGCTGGGCGGCGGCACGTTCACGCTGACCAACACCGGCAGCCGCGGCGCCCTGTTCGACACGCCGATCATCAACCAGCCGCAGGTCGGCATCCTCGGCGTGGGCTCCGTGGTCAAGCGCCCCGTGGTCGTCGACGACCCCGAGCTCGGCGAGGTGATCGCGGTCCGCTCGATGGTCTACCTCGCGCTGACCTACGACCACCGCATCGTCGACGGCGCCGACGCCGCCCGCTTCCTCACCACGGTGCGGGAGCGACTGGAGGCCGGTCAGTTCGAGGGCGAACTCGGCCTGTCCTGAACCAGGGCCTCGTCCTCCGGGACGGGGCTGGATCAGGGCCTCGGCTACCGAGCCGGGGCCCTGATCACGTCCAGGGGGATCGAGGGAGGTAGCTCGTGAAGATCGCCGTTGCCGGCGCGTCCGGCCTGATCGGCGGGGCCCTGGTCCCCGCGCTGCGCGCCGAGGGCCACGAGGTCCTGCTGCTGGTGCGCCGCACCCCACGCACGGCCGACGAGCACCGCTGGGATCCTCAGCACCGGCGCATCGCCCCGGACCTGCTGCGCGACGTCGACGCGGTCATCAACCTCGCGGGCGCGCCGATCCGCCCGCGGCCGTGGACGCGGGGCTACCGGCAGGAGCTGGTCACCAGCCGGCTGGACGCGACGGCCACGATCAGCCAGGCGTTGGCCGCCGCGGCGGCCGAGGAGCCCGGACGCCGGCGCGTGCTGCTCAACGCCTCGGGGATCGGCTACTACGGCGACACCGGCGAGCAGCAGATCCGCGAGGACGCACCGCCCGGGAAGGACTTCCTGGCCCAGCTCTGCGTGCGCTGGGAGGCAGCCACCTCCGCGGCCGCCGACGCCGGCGTGCGGGTGGTGATGCTGCGCACCGGCCTGGTGCTCGGCCCCGGCGCGATGCTCGTGCAGGTCCTGGGCCTGGTCTTCCGGCTGGGTCTCGGTGGCCGCCTGGGGAACGGGCGCCAGTACTGGCCGTGGATCAGCCTGCGCGACGAGATCGGCGCCATCGCCCACCTGCTGACCGCCGACGTCTCCGGGCCGGTCAACCTCAACGCCCCCTCCCCGGTGACCAACGCCGAGTTCACCCGGACCCTCGGCGGCGTGCTGAACCGGCCCACCCCCCTGCCGGTGCCGGCGTTCGCCGTCTCGACGGCGCTCGGCGAGTTCGGCCGCGCCAGCGTCCTCGGCGGCCAGCACGCGGTGCCGGCGAAGCTGCTGGACTCCGGCTACGTGTTCGCGGACACCTCGCTGGAGAGCACGCTGCGGACCGCCCTCGGCCGCGACTGACGGACATCACGCGAGCCGCTCGGCGCTCGCGAGCCGCCAGCCCGCCGTCGTCCGGAGCAGCACGATCCGCACCGGGGTCGGTGGCCGCGCCGCCTCGGTGCGCAGCGCCGGTCCGTCCGGATCGTCCCGGGCGACCACCTCGTAGGCGTCCCAGCCGTCGGTGAGCCGCAGCTCGGCCCGGTCGGCGGTCACCGAGACGGGCTCGACGTCCCGCGCCGTCGGGCGGAACCCGCGGGTGACCTCGCCCGCGTCCGCCAGCCCGCGGGCGTGCTCCTCGTCCGCGGCGCGCTGGAGGCTGCCCTCGACCCAGACCCCGGCGAGTGGCTCGGCCGTCGCGGACGCGAACGCCTGCGCCCGCAGCGCGTACAGCCCGGCGACCACGGCCGCCCAGTCCTCGGCGGACGAGGCCGCGGATGAGGCCGCGGTCCTGGCCGCGGCCGGGTCGGCGCGCTCGGCAGCCGGCGCGGTGGACTCGGGCGCGGTGGACTCGGGGGCGGTGGACTCGGGGGCGGTGGACTCGG
>NZ_LWUA01000101.1 GCF_005222955.1 Blastococcus sp. CCUG 61487
CCAGCCCGACCGACGCGGACCCGGCCGCTGCCCCGGTGCCCACGACCCCGCCGGTCTCCGAGGACCAGCGGGAGACCCAGCAGCTGGGCTCCGCCGAGGACGTCCGCGCCGCCCTGGCCCCGCCGGCCGCGCCCGACACCGGCGAGGAGCAGCCCACCAGCGTGATCGTCGCGGCCCGGCCGCCGACGAGCACCCCGCCGACGAGCACCCCGCCGACGGACGCGGCCCCTCCCGGTGGCGGCGCCGCGCGGTGCTGGTGCCGGCCGGCGCGGTGCTGCTGCTCGCCGGCGGCGCGTACGCCGCCGACCTGCTCGTGTCCTCCGGTGAGGTGCCGCGCTCCACGGTGGTGGCCGGCGTGGAGATCGGAGGCCTCTCCCCGGCCGCTGCCCGTGAGGTGCTCGACGAGGACCTCGCCCCGCGCATCGTGGCCGAGCGCGGCTTCGTGGCGGAGGACGTCGAGGGCACCTTCTCCCCCGCGTCCGCCGGCATCGCGCTCGACGTCGACGCCACGGTGCGGGCGGCCGACGCCCAGCCGCTGAACCCCTGGACGCGGCTGGTGAGCTTCTTCGCCGACCGCGACGTCGCCCCGGTCCTCGCGACCGACGACACCGCGCTGGACGCGCAGCTGGACGCGATCGCCGCGACCGTGGACCGCGCGCCGGCCGACGCGACCATCGCGATCGAGGGCACCACCCCGCGGGTGGTCGAACCGGCCGACGGCCGCACGCTGGACGTCGAGGCGGCCGCCGACACCATCCTCGACACGCTGGCCTCCGCCGAGGACCCGACGACGCGCCTCGAGCTGCCCGTCGACGTCGAGCCGGTCGACGTCGACACTCCGGAGGCCGAGCGGGTGCTGGCCGAGGTGGTGGAGCCCGCCCTGGCCGCGCCGGTCGGCGTGACCGGCGCCGAGGGCCGGCCCTCGGCCGACATCCCGGTCGCCGCGATCGCCGCCTCGCTCACGTTCACCCCGACCGAGGCGGGCACCCTCGAGGTCGGCATCGACCCCGCGGTCCTGCAGACCGAGCTCGGCGACGAGCTCGCCGAGTTCGGCACCCCCGCCCGGGATGCCACCTTCGAGGTCGCCGGCGGCGGCGTCCGGGTGGTGCCGTCGGTCGACGGGACCGGCATCGCCCCCGCCCGCCTGGCCGAGCAGCTCCTCGACGTGCTCACCGACCCGGCCCCGCGGTCGGTCGTCGCCGAGCTCGGACCGGTGCCGGCCGACTTCACCACGGAGGAGGCCGAGGGCCTCGGCATCCGCGAGGAGATCAGCTCCTTCACCACGAACATCGGCAACGCGGCCAGCGGCGAGAACATCCGCGTGGTCGCCGCCGAGGTCGACGGCGCCATCGTGCTGCCCGGCGAGACGTTCAGCCTGAACGGCTACACCGGCCCCCGCGGGCGAGCGCAGGGCTACGTCGAGGCGACGGTGATCCAGGGCGGCGAGCTCGCCCGGGCCGTCGGCGGGGGGATCAGCCAGTTCGCGACGACGATGTTCAACGCCGTCTTCTTCGCCGGGCTGGAGGACGTCTTCCACAAGCCGCACAGCTTCTACATCAGCCGCTACCCCGCCGGCCGCGAGGCGACGGTCTACGAGGGCGCCATCGACCTGCAGTGGCGCAACGACAGCGACACCGGCGTCTACATCGACACCCGCTGGACGCCGAGCTCCCTGACGGTGACCTTCTACGGCACCAAGCGCTACGACATCGAGTCGATCAGCAGCGAGCGGCGCAACCACCGGGAGCCGGCGGTGCTCACCAAGGTCGACAACGGTGACTGCATCCCCCAGCCGGGCGTGCCGGGCTTCGACATCACCGTGACCCGGGTGTTCAAGGACCCGGCGACGGGCCGGGAGGTCAAGCGGGAGAACTTCCAGACCCGGTACGCGGCGGAGGCGGTCATCACCTGCGTGCCGCCGGAGGAGGGCGCGCCGCCGCCCGCTCCCGACGGCACCGCGCCGTCCAGCGCGCCTGCTCCTGCCGGTCGCCGGCCCGGTGGCCGGCGGGTGCACTGACCGATCCCTCCGGCGGCCCGGCAGCCGACGACGGGCCGCGCAGCTCCCGTCCCGTGGACAACGTGCACACTGATCGGATGAGTGCCGTGCGGCCGGACGGCTCGCCGGCGCCTGCCGGCGAGCAGGATCCCGACGTGGGCGCTTCGGGCGCCACCCGCGCCGCAATCCCCGGGCCCCGGCGGCTGGACTCCTGGCCGGCGCTCGTCCGCGAACCCCTGCGCGTCCTGGGCCGCACGCTGGCCAAGGCTTGGCAGGACCGGATCCTCGGGCTGTCCGCCGAGGCCGCGTTCTGGCAGATCCTCTCGGTGCCGCCGTTCCTCATCGGGCTGCTGGGCTCGCTCGGCTACCTCAGCGACGTGATCGGCGCCGACGCGGTCACCGAGATCGAGGAGTACCTGCTCAGCGCGTCCGCCGAGGTCCTGACCCCGGACGTCGTCGATTCGCTCATCGCGCCGACGCTGCAGGACATCCTCGGCTCGGGCCGGCTGGAGGTGGTCAGCGTGGGCTTCCTGGTGGCGCTGTGGGCCGGCTCCTCGGCGACGGCGACGTTCATGAACACGATCGTGATCGCCTACGACCAGCGGGACGTCCGCGGCCCGATCCGCACCCGCCTCAAGGCGCTGTGGCTGTTCGTCATCGGCATGGTCGTCGCCGTCCTGACCCTGCCGCTGCTGGTGCTGGGCCGCGGGGTGCTGGTGGCGTTGCTGCCCGACGGCTGGCAGCCGGTCACCACCGTGCTGATCGACGGGATCTACCTGCCGGCGGTGCTCGTCGGCCTGCTGCTGGCGCTCACCAGCTTCTACAACGTGGTGCTGCCCAACCGGCTGCCCTGGCACCGCCACCTGCCGGGCGCGGCGCTCGCCCTGGTCTTCTTCATGGGGTCGGCGCTGGTGCTGCGCAGCTACGTCACCGACGTGCTCACGGCCGCGCTGCCGTACGGCGCCCTCGCGGCCCCGATCGGCATCCTGCTGTTCTGCTTCCTGTTCGGGATGTCGGTGCTGCTCGGCGCCGAGCTCAACGCGACGATCCAGGCCCGCTGGCCGGCTCCGCTGCGCCGCCACGACCCGCGCCGCCGCGCCCGCCGCGAGGCCAAGCTCGCCGAGGAGGCCCGGCGCCTCGGCCGCTGACCACACCCCGGCCGGACGTCCTACTTCTTGAGCTGCTCGTAGATCTCCTTGCAGGCCGGGCACACCGGGCTGCCCGGCTTGGGGCTCTTCGTGACCGGGAAGACCTCGCCGCACAGCGCCTCGACCATCGTGCCCATGACGGCGCTCTCGGCGATCTTGTTCTTGCGGACGTAGTGGAAGACCTCGTCGGCGTTGCCCGTGTCGGCGTCGCGGACGTCAGGCCGCTCGAGGATGTCGCTGCTGCTCACTGTCTCGCTCCCTGGGTTGCTCCACGGTCTGCGCCCGGCGGTCCGGGCGTCGCCGCGCCGGGGTCCATGATGGCTCAGCCGTCGATGACCTTCGGGGGCCGACTCTCCAGCACGCGGTCCGGACGGGCGTCGTACCGGTTGACCTGCTGGCGCTTCTTGGGCGGCCCGTCGTTGGCCATGACCACCGCGACCCACGGCAGCACCGTGCCGAGGACGGCGAGGATGATCATCAACCAGACGATCTGGTAGAAGATCGCGGCGAGCACGAGGCAGATGGCGCGCACCAGCATCGTGTACGCGTACCGCTTCTTGCGGGCGGCCTGCTGCTCCAGCTGGCTGGTCCGCGCCTCGGTGATGAGGACCGCCTCGGGTGAGCGGGGCCGCGAGAAGTGGTGGCTGCTGGCCACGGGCGTCCATCCCTCCGCTGACCGGCGCCCCCGGGCTCGCCGCCCCGGGGCTGCCGGATCCGGGACCCATGGTGCCACCGCCCGGGGAGGGCGTGCAGCCGCCCGCCCTCACGCCCGGGAGACGGCGGGCGCCGAGCCGGCGGCGGGCGCGGGCTCGGCCGGGAGCGCGCCGCCGATCCGGGACACCGCCTCCACCAGCAGCGCGGCGACCACCCCGGGCACGACGGCCAGCAGGACGACCTCGGTGCTGACGTCGAGCAGGAAGACCCCCTCCGCCAGGGCCGGTACGGCGAACACCCCTGCCGCGGCGCCGGCCATCGTCGCGACCAGCGCCACCTTCCACGCCGCCATCGGGCGGGCCAGCACGACCACCGTCCACAGGCCGACGACGAGGACGACCAAGGTGGCGGTGGTCCGCGCTCCCTCCACCCCGGTGTCCGGGGCGAGCCACCGTGCGGTGGCGTACCCGGCGTAGGCGGCGGCGCCGGTGATCAGGCCGGTGGGCAGCGAGAACCGCAGCACCCGGCGGAGGAAGCCCGGGACGTAGCGGCGGTGGTTGGGGGCGAGGGCGAGGAAGAAGCCGGGGACGCCGATGGTCAGGGTGGAGATGAGCGTCAGCTGGATGGGGGCCAGCGGGTAGGCGCCCAGGGTGACGATGCTGATCAGCGCCAGCACGAGCGCGTAGACGTTCTTGACCAGGAACAGGTTGGCCGCCCGCTCGATGTTGGCGATCACCCGGCGGCCCTCGGCGACGGCGTCGGGCAGGTGGGCGAACCGGCCGTCGAGCAGCACCAGCTGGGCCACCGCCCGGGTGGCCGGCGAGCCGTTGCCCATGGCCACCCCGATGTCGGCGTCCTTGAGCGCGAGCGCGTCGTTGACCCCGTCCCCGGTCATCGCGACCACGTGCCCGCGCCGCTGCAACGCGGTCACCATCGCCCGCTTCTGGTGCGGGGTCACCCGTCCGAACACGCTGGCGCTCCCGACCACCTCCGCCATCGCGTCGGCGTCCTCGGGCAGCTCGCGGGCGTCCACGGCATCGCCGGCCCCGGTGACCCCCGGCACGCCCACTGCCGCCGCGACCGCGCCCACGGTCCGGGGGTTGTCCCCGGAGATGACCTTGAGCGCGACCCCCTCCGCGGTGAAGTAGCGCAGGACGTCGGCGGCGTCCTCGCGCAGCCGCTCGGCGAGCAGGACCAGCGCCGCGGGGCGGACGTCCTCCGGCAGCCGCGGATCGTCGGCGGTGCCGGGGGCTCCGGCGGCCGAGGCGAGCAGCAGGACCCGGCGTCCCTGAGCGGCCAGCTCGTCGGCGCGGTTCCGGGCCCCCGCCTGGTCCGCTCCGGTGGGCGCGGGCAGCACCATCTCGGGGGCGCCGAGCACCCAGGTGTGCCCGCCTGTGCGCACCGCGGACCACTTGCGCGCCGACGAGAACGGCACGGTGGACTCCGGCGACCGGGCCGGTGCGGGGAAGACGGAGGCGAGCGCTGTTGCGGTGGCGTTGGCCGGATCGGCCGACGCGATGGTGCCCAGGGCGCCTGCCACGGCCTCCTCGGCGGCCCCGGACAGCAGTTCCAGCCGGTCGAACCCGACGTCGCCGTGCGTGAGCGTGCCGGTCTTGTCCAGGCAGACGACGTCGACGCGAGCCAGCCCCTCGACGGCCGGCAGCTCCTGCACCAGCGTCTGGCGCCGGGCGAGGGCGACGGTGGCCAGGAGGAACGCCAGCGTGGTGAGCAGGACCAGTCCTTCGGGGATCATCCCGACCAGCGCCGCGACCGTTCCGGTCACGGCCTCCCGCCAGCCGGGGTTGTCCGGGCTGCGGAACTGGCTCCAGAGCACCAGCGGCCCGACGACGGCGAGGCCGATCGCGATCCACCGCAGCAACCTGTCGGTGCCGGCCACGAGCTCGGAGTGCACGGTGGTGAAGCGCCGGGCCTCGGTGGCGAGCCTCGCGGCGTAGGCGCTCTCGCCCACCGCGGTCGCCTGCATGCGACCGCGGCCGGCCACGACGAACGAGCCCGACCACAGCCGGTCACCGGCCACCTTGGCCACCGGCTCCGCTTCCCCGGTCAGCAGGGACTCGTCGACCGACAACCCCGTCGACTCGGTGACCACGCCGTCGGCCGGCACCTGGTCACCCGTCGCCAGCCCGAGCAGGTCGTCGAGGACGACCGCGGCGACCGGGATCTCGAGTTCCGCTCCGTCCCGGACCACCCGGGCCAGCGGTGCGTGGAGGACCGCCAGCCGATCGAGCGTCCGCTTGGCGCGCAGTTCCTGGAGGATGCCGATCGCCGAGTTGGCGACGACCACCGCGCCGAACAGCCCGTTCTGCCACTGTCCGGTGAGCATCACGACGACGAACAGCGTGACCAGCAGACCGTTGAAGACGGTGAACACGTTCGCGCGGAGGATCTCGCTCGTGGTCCGGCTGGTCCGCGCCGTCGTGTGGTTGGTCAGCCCGGCGGCCACGCGCTGGGCGACGTCGTCCGCGCTCAGGCCCGACGGCGGCGGGCTGGGTGCGGCCGGAGCCGGCGCGACCCCGCGGCGTCCGTCGGGAGGGGAGCCGCTCGCCAGCATGCCGACATCCTGCCCGGGACGGGCGCTCCGTCGGGCTCGTGCCGCCGCCCCCGGAACCGGCATCCGGGCGCGCGCTCAGGGGGTCGCTCCCGCGCCCGGATCCCCTACCGTGGGCCATGGCCCGCGCCCTGGTGGTCTACGAGTCCCTGTTCGGTGACGCCCGCGCCATCGCCCACGCGATCGCCGAAGGCCTCTCCCCGCGGCTGCAGGTCGACGTCGTCGCGGCCGCCGAGGCGCCCGCGGAGATCGGCCCCGACGTCGACCTGCTGGTCGTCGGCGGGCCCAACCACGCCTTCTCCATGCCCCGGCCGTCCACGCGGCGAGGTGCCGTCGAGCAGTACGGGGCCCGGATCGACGACCCCGACCGAGGGCTGCACGAGTGGCTGGAGTCCGTCCGGCCGGCCGGGAGCGCACCCCGCGCTGCCGCCTTCGACACCCGGAGCGACCATCCGAAGCTGGTGGTGAAGCTGGACCACGCGGCGCGGACGGAGGAGAAGCTGCTGCGCGGCCTGGGCCTGTCGCTCCTCGCGCCCGCCGAGCACTTCTTCGTCACCGACGCGCAGGGACCGCTCGCCGACGGCGAGGAGGAGCGCGCCCGGCAGTGGGGCGCGAGGCTGGCGGACCTGGTGGTGGAAGGCTCGCCGCCGAGCTGACCGGCGCGCCCGGCTGACGCCCTCCCCCGGCGAGAGTCCGTTATCCGCGAGCGCCGCCGGGCCGGAAGATCGCCAGCAGCTCGTCCACCTCGTGGTCCGCGGTCGCCGGGTGGCGG
Source organism: Blastococcus sp. CCUG 61487 (assembly GCF_005222955.1). GTDB lineage: Bacteria > Actinomycetota > Actinomycetes > Mycobacteriales > Geodermatophilaceae > Blastococcus. The sequence continues at coordinate 7,140 of NZ_LWUA01000101.1, forward strand.
AAGTGCTGGTGCGGCCGCAGCTCGTAGTGCGTGCGCCGGCCGATCCGGGTGCGGGTGAGGTACCCGGCGTCGTCCAGGTCGCGGAGGATGCTCAGCGCGGCACGGGTGCTGATGCCCACCGTGGTCGCGATCTCCTCGACTCGGGCGTCACCGTCGGCCGCGACCGCGAGCAGGACGTGCCCGTGGTTGGTGAGGAAGGTCCAGGTCGGGCGCCCTGCCGCATCGCCGTCCCCACCGCTCCGCGCACTCGCCGTCATAGGTGAAGTGTGCTTCACTTGTTCGAGCGGAGGGGAGTACCCCCCAGCGTCTCGTCGTCAGTACGGGCCCTCGGAGGGCACCCGGCGAGGCGGGCCCGTACGAGCGGGCCGGGAGAGACCTCCGGTTGGTGGCACCGACCGGAGGAGTTGCTCGTGGACGTCTCGTCGTGGTTGTGGCTGGCCGTGCTCGGCCTTCTCGTCGCCATGCTCGCCGTGGATCTGTTCGCCCATCGCCGGGCGCACGTGATCGGCGTGCGCGAGGCCGCGACGTGGTCAGCGGTCTGGGTGGCGCTCGGCGTCGCTTTCGGCGGGTGGATCTGGGCGGTCCACGGCGCGGAGTTCGGCCAGCAGTACTTCGCCGGGTACCTCATCGAGAAGTCGCTGGCCGTGGACAACGTCTTCGTCTGGGCGATCATCTTCGGCTACTTCGCCGTCCCCCGGGAGTTCCAGCACCGGGTGCTGTTCCTCGGCGTGCTCGGTGCCCTGGTGTTCCGCGGGCTGTTCATCGCCGGCGGCGCCGTGCTCATCAGCAGCTTCGGCTGGGTGCTCTACCTCTTCGCGGCGTTCCTGCTGGTCACCGGTTACCGGATGATCCGCCGGCGCGACGAGCACCTCGACCCCGACAGCAGTCGCGTCCTGCGGCTGTTCCGCCGCTGGGTGCCGCTGACCGACGCCTACCACGGACAGCGGTTCCTGGTCCGGCACGGCGGCCGGCTGGTGGCCACTCCGCTGCTGGCCGTGCTCGTGCTCGTCGAGGTCACCGACATCGTCTTCGCGGTCGACTCGATCCCGGCGATCTTCGCGGTCACCGAGGAGCCGTTCCTGGTCTTCACCGCCAACGCCTTCGCGATCCTGGGCCTGCGCGCGATGTACTTCCTGCTGGCCGACCTGATCCACCGCTTCGTCCACCTGAAGCTCGGTCTGGCGCTCGTGCTCGTCTGGGTCGGCATCAAGATGCTGCTGAAGATCGACGTCGTCTACGTCCCGACCACGATCAGCCTCGCGGTCGTCGCCACGATCATCGGCACCTCGATCTGGCTGAGCCTGCGCGCCACCCGGGGTCAGGGTCGGCAGCCTCTCGAGCCACCGGCCGACCCGCCGTTCCGCGTCGCGACGGAGGCCGAGACCGCGGCGCTGGAGCCGCTGTGGCAGCGCCGCGCCCGGACGTCTGGACGCACAGACGTGACCACCGGGCCGTGACCCCCCGCCGCGGGATCAGCCGCCGGCTCGAGCCGCCTTGGCCGCCGCCTTCTGCTCCTGCTTGAACCTGCGCACCTCGACCAGGGAGTCCGGCCCGGTGATGTCGGCGACCGAGCGGCGGGCGCCGTCCTCGCCGTAGGCACCTGCGGCCTCCCGCCAGCCGGACGGGGTCACGCCGTACTGCTTGCCGAGCAGCGCCAGGAAGATCGATGCCTTCTGCGCGCCGAAGCCGGGCAGCTCCTTCAGCCGGCGCAGCAGCGTCTTCCCGTCCGGGGCGTCGGCCCAGACGTTCTCCGCGCGGCCGTCGTACCGCTCGACCAGCAGCCGGCACAGCTCCTGGGTCCGCCCCGCCATGGACCCGGGGTAGCGGTGCAGGGCCGGCGGTCCCTGGAAGACGCGGGTGAGCTCATCGGGGTCCATGGCGGCCAGCTGCGCGGCGTCCAGCGTGTCGACGCCGAGCCGGTCGGCCAGCAGCCGCGGGGCGCCGAAGGCGCGCTCCATCGGGAACTGCTGGTCCAGCAGCATCCCGATCAGCAGGGCCAGCGGGTCGCGGCTCAGCAGCTCGTCGGCGGCGTCGTCCTGGGCGATGCGGAGGCTCGGCATGCCGAGATCGTGCCCTAGGGCCCGCTCAGCGCGCGTGGTCGTCGCCGCGGACGTCGTCCGGCGGCGCCTCGACGAGGGCGTCCAGCGTGCGGTCCAGCGCCTCGACCACCCACCACTCCCCTCCCTCGGCCGCTGCCGCCTCGTAGGCGCGGTCGCCGAGGTGGTCCCTCGCGCGAGCGGTGAGGTCGTCCAGCAGTGGCACGAAGGCAGCGGACGCCGGGTTGCCCGCACGTTCGCGGGTGGCCCGGGCGGCGGCGAGCGCCCGCGCGGCCACCGTGGCACAGCCCATCGCGAGGGCCAGCGCCGCGAGGCCGTCCAGGGAGTACGCCATCCCCGTCGGCTGACCGCCACGGCGGTTGACGCGGGCGCCCTCGACGACCCAGCGGCGGGCCGCTTCCTGGTTCCCGCACAGCAGCAGGACGAGCCCGCGCAGGCTCAGTGCCCGGCCGCGCATGGCGTCGTCGCCGATCTCCGCGGCCAGCGCGGCGCCGGAGGCGTGGTGGCTCTCGGCGGCCCGCAGGTCCCCGAGGAAGAGCGCGACGGTGCCGGCCGCGACCTCCAGGTACGCCTGGCCGAGCCGCTCCCCCGCCGCGGCCAGCAGCGCGGCGGCGGCCGTCACGGGCCCGAGCGCCGCGGCGGGATCCTCGCCGACCACCACGTAGGCCTCGGCAGCCGCGACCAGCCCGCGGTCGTAGGACCACTCGTCGGACGCCGGGAGCAGCGCGCCGGCCTCCTGCGCCATGGCCCGCGCCAGGGGGAAGTCCGCGAAGATCGTGGCGATCAACGCGCGCACCGCGAGCAGACGCCCGCGGACCGCGCCGGCGGCCTGCGGCAGCGCCCGGTCCAGCCAGCCGGCCACCTCCGCCTCCGCGTCGCGCTGCGCGAGATCGACGAACACGTCCCGGGCCAGCAGCGCGACGGTCGCGACGTCACCCCCGTCGAGCGCCCGCTCGACGGCGGCACGGAGGTTGGGACGTTCGTGGTCGAGGCGGACCGTCCAGGTGCGGTGCTCCTTCCCCGCCCGCGCCGCCCGCACGGCGTCGGCGAGGTCCAGCGACCAGGCGGTGTGCGCCCGCTCCGTGTCGGCGCGATCCGGCGACGACGCCAGCAGCTCGGCGACGTAGGCGTGCACCGGCTTAAGCATCCCGTAGCGGCGTTCGCCGGCGTCGTCGGAGACCACGACCAGGCTGGTGTCGACCAGCCCGGCGAGGGTGTCGACGACGTCGGGCTCCCCCGGACGCGCGCACACCGCCTCGGCCGCCGCCAGGGTCCACCCACCCGCGAACACGGCCAGCCGGACGAACAGCCGCTGCTGGTGCGGTTCGAGCAGGCAGTAGCTCCAGTCCATCGTGGCCCGCAACGTGCGCTGGCGGGCGGGGAGGTCCACCGGGCCGTCCCCGAGCGCGTCCAGCCTCGCCCCCAGCCGATCGAGCAGCGCCCGCGGCTCCAGCAGCCGGGTCCGCGCGGCGGCCAGCTCGATCGCCAGGGGCAACCCGTCGAGCCGGCGGATGATCTCGCCCACCACCTGCCGCTGGGCCGGGCCGGTGTCGAGCTCCGGCCGCACGGCCCGCGCCCGCGCGGTGAACAGCTGCGCCGCGGGCGCGTCCGGCAGTGGCGCCACCGGGTACTGGTGCTCCGTGCGCAGCCGCAGCAGCTGGCGGCTGGTCGCCAGGACGACCAGGCCCGGCACGCCGTCGAGCAGCCGGGCGAGCTCCGGCGCCGCCTCGACGACCTGTTCGAGGTTGTCGAGGACCAGCAGCGTGCGCGCGTCGCCCACCGCCGACGCGACGGCGGCCACGGGGTCGGAGCCGGACTCCCGGCGCGCACCCAGCGCGTCACCGATGGCGCCCAGGACCAGGGCGGGATCGGTGAGCGCGGCGAGCGGGACGAACACCGCGCCGCCCGGGAAGTCGTCGGCGACCGCCCGCGCCGCCTCGAGGGCGAGCCGCGTCTTCCCGACACCACCGGGCCCGGTGAGCGTGACCAGGCGGGTGCTCTGCTCGCCGAGCAGGCGGCGGACCGCGGCCACGTCGTCCTCCCGTCCGAGGATGGGCGGGGTCGGCGCGGGCAGGCCCGAGCCCCGCACGAGCGTCCGCAGCGGGGGGAAGTCGACGCGGAGGCCGCGCACGTCGAGCTGGTACAGCCGGACGACCCGGGGGAAGTCCTTGAGCCGGTGCTGGCCGAGGTCGCGCAGGGCGACGCCGTCCGGCAACCCGTCGCGCACCAGCGAGGCCGTGGCCTCGGAGAGGAGCACCTGCCCGCCGTGCGCCGCCGCCGCGATCCGCGCCGCCCGGTGGACACCGAGCCCGATGAACCCGGTGCCGGCGGCACTCACCTCACCCGTGTGCAGCCCCATGCGCACACGCAGCTCGCGACGCCCCGGCCAGCGGTGCCCGGCCATGGCCCGGCCGATCTCCGCCGCCGCGGCGACCGCCTCGACCGCGGTCGGGAAGGCGACGAAGAACGAGTCGCCCTGCGTGTCGATCTCCCGCCCGCCGTGCGCCGCCACCGCCGACCGGACCAGCCGGCGATGACCCTCCAGCAGGTCGGCGTACGCGGCGCCGGCCTCCTGGAGCAGCCGGGTGGAGCCCTCGATGTCGGTCATCAGCAGCGTGACCGGGCCGCGCGCGGGCGCACCGTCGGGCGGCTGGACGGCGTCGGGGGCGCTCGGCGGCTGGCTCACGGCGGGCTCCGTGGGGCATCGGCAGGCGACGAGGATCGCACGCCGGACCGCCCCGGCGGAGCGTCGCCGGTGTCAGGTGCGGGCCGCGGGGACCGCCTGCGAGCGCCGGGCGGGCTGGAAGAGCTCCACCAGGTTGCCGTCGGGATCGGCGAGCAGGACCTGGCGTCCGCCGGGACCGGTGACCACGTCGCTGCGGAAGGTCTGGTCCAGGTCGCGGAGCCGGGTGACCTCGGCGTCGAGGTCGTCGACGACGAGGTGGATGCGGTTGCGGCCGGCGGTCGCGGCATCGGCGGGGGTGGCCCGCGCGCCGGAGCTGGCCGGCCCGGACAGCAGCAGTCGCAGCGGACCGCGGACGACGTCGGCGAAGGCCGGTGCGGCGTCGGTGCCGACCCGGAAGCCGAGGCGCCCGGTGTAGAAGTCGATCGCGGCCTGCACGTCGCTGACGAGGTACCGGACGCTGGCGAGCTGGGCGGGTGCATTCACGGCTGTGCCTCCTGTCGATGGGTGAGCGCGAGAACGGGCAGCAGGTGTCCGATGCGGGCGTCGATCTCCGCGGCGATCCGCGCGAAGGCCGGATAGCCGTCGTCGGCCGTGGCCGGGTCGGGGATGCTCCAGTGCACCCGCCGGGAGGTGCCGGGGATGTCCGGGCAGACCTCCCGCGCCTTGTCGCACAGGGTGATCACGTGGTCGAAGGCTCGCCCCGCGAGGTCGTCCAGGTGCCGCGTCGGCCGCCCGGCGACGTCGATGCCGAACTGCTCGCGCAGCACCCGCACGGTGTCCGGGTGCAGCGAGGGCCGGGGCCGTGTTCCGGCGCTCGCCACCGCGACGAGCCCGCCGGTGCGATGGCGCAGCAAGGCTTCGGCGATGGCCGACCGGGCACTGTTCCCCGTGCACACGAAGAGGACGGCGACGCGGTGAAGACGTCCCCCCTGGGCGGAGGCGATCGGCGGTTCCGCCCGCAGCATCGGGTGCAGCGCGGCCCCGGAGTCGGCGAGCGCCTCGGCGCAGCGGTCCAGGTGCAGGTGGTAGTAGCTGTCCCGGCCGTCGGAGCTGCTGCGCGTGGCGCTGACCAGCCCGCCCTCGCGCAGCACCCGCAGGTGGTAGGAGACGAGGTTCTGCGGCCGGCCGACCCGGCTGACGAGCTCGCGCACCCGCAGGTCGCTGTCCGCCAGCTCCTCCAGCAGCCGCCACCGCACGGGATCGGCGGCCAGGCGGACGAAGACCGGTGGCGTGGTGCGTCGCTGCGGCGACATGGACCGACGGTAGCCCTCGTAGCCAGAATGCATCAAGCCCTGTTGATGCGTCATGGACTGCGGTAGATCTGTGCGGGACATGGACGAGCCCGATCAGCAGCCACGCGACCCCTCCCCCGGTTCCCCGGCGCCCCGGCTGGACCGCCGGCTGGGGACGGGCGACGCCGTGGTCGTCGGCCTGGGCGCCATGCTCGGAGCCGGCGCCTTCGTCGCGTTCGCGCCGGCCGCGCAGGCCGCCGGGGCGGGACTGCTGCTCGGCCTGGCCGTCGCCGCGGCGATCGCCTACTGCAACGCGACGTCCTCGGCCCGCCTGGCGGCGCTGTACCCGGAGTCCGGGGGCACGTACGTCTACGGCCGGGAGCGGCTGGGCGACTTCTGGGGCCACCTGGCCGGCTGGGGGTTCGTCGTCGGCAAGACGGCGAGCTGCGCGGCGATGGCCCTGACCGTCGGCCACTACGTCGCGCCGGAGCTCGCCCGGCCGGTCGCCGTCGCCGCGGTCGTCGCGCTGACCGCGCTCAACTACTTCGGGGTGCACAAGAGCGCGCTGGCCACCCGGGTGATCGTCGGCGTCGTGCTGGCGGTGCTCGCGGCCGTCGTCGTGGCCGGCCTCGCCGGCGGGGATCCCCGGGTGGCGCAGCTGACGCCGCTTCCCGGATCCGGGGTGCACGGAGTGCTGCAGGCGGCCGGCTTCCTCTTCTTCGCGTTCGCCGGCTATGCGCGGATCGCCACCCTCGGGGAAGAGGTGCGCGACCCGGCCCGGACCCTCCCCCGCGCCATCCCGCTGGCACTCGGGATCACACTCGCCGTCTACGCCGCCCTCGCCGTCACCGTCCTGGCGGTGCTCGGCCCGACCGGCACCGCGGCCACTCCGGCGCCGCTGGTCGCCGTCGCGGAGGCCACCCCCTGGACGTGGCTCGTGCCGGTGGTCCGGGCGGGCGCGGCCATCGCGGCGTTCGGCGCCCTGCTCGCGCTGATCCTGGGGGTGTCGCGCACCGTGCTCGCGATGTCCCGGGACCGGCACCTGCCCGTCGCCCTCGCCGCCGTCCACCCCCGCCACCGGGTGCCGCACCGCGCGCAGCTCGCGGTCGGGCTCGTGGTGATCGCCGTCGTGCTCGCCGCCGATGTGCGCGGGGCGATCGGCTTCTCCTCCGTGGCGGTGCTCGCGTACTACGCCGTCGCCAACGCCTCGGCCCTCACCCTCGACCGAGATCGTGGCAGCCGGCTGGTCCCTGCCCTCGGGCTGGTCGGCTGCCTGGTGGTCGGATTCAGCCTGCCGATCGGCACCGTGCTCGCCGGTGTCGGAACCCTGGCCGCGGGCGCGCTGGTGTGGGCCGCGCGCCGCTGAACCGGTTGCCCGCGCTCAGAGACTGTCGTGCGAGCCGAGCTGCACGAGGAGGACCCCGGCGGCGATGAGCGCGATCCCTACTCCCATCGTCGCGGTGAGCGGCTCGCCGAAGACCAGGCGGCCGAGCACCGCGGTGAGGGCCACCCCGCCGGCCGACCAGATGCCGTAGGCCACGCCGAGCGACATGCCTCCGGCGAGCACCGTGCTCAGCAGGACGAACGCCAGGAGGTAGCCGACGACGACGCCGACGATCCAGCGCCTGCGCCGGAATCCCTCCGAGGCGCGCAGCGACATGGTGCCGGTGACCTCGGCCAGGATCGCGCCGGCGAGGAGGAGCCAGCTCACGAGCGCTCCGGTTCGGCGACCCGGGCGCGTTCGGCACCCATCTCGACGACGAGCACCCCGCCGATGATGAGCACGATGCCCACGCCCATGAGCGCGGTCATCGGCTCGCCGAAGATCGCCGCGGCCAGCAGCGCGGTCAGAACGACCCCCGCCGCTGCCCAGAAGCCGTAGGCGACGCCGACCGGCATGCCCCGGCGCAACGTCAGGCCGAGGAGCACGAAGGACGACAGGTACCCCACGGCGACGACCACGTACCAGCGCGGGTCGTCGAGGGCGGCCTTCAGCGCGAGGGTCGCCGCGACCTCGCAGAGGATCGCGCCCGCCAACGTCGACCACATCACCGTGCTGCGTCCCCCGGTCCGACCGGCTGCGGTCGCGGAACCCTGTTGCACGACCGCCGCCCTGCCACCCAGCATGCCTCGCGTGAGCGATGCATCGACCCGACGACGGCCGAGCGGTCCGCCGCTGCCCGCAGGCGTGCACGCGCTGTCCCACCTCGACCCGACCGCACCCCTCGACGACCTCGAGCCGCTGCGGGATGTCATCGGCTCGGCCCGTGTGGTCGCCATCGGGGAGAACGCGCACTTCATCACCGAATTCGCCCGGCTGCGGCACCGCGTGCTGCGGTTCCTGGTCGAGCGGTGCGGCTTCACCGTGCTCGCCTACGAGTCCGGGTTCAGCGAGGGCTTCGCCCTCGATCGCTGGGTGCGCGGTGAGCTGCCGGAGGACGAGCTGCCGGAGCTCGCCGAGCAGTGCATCCCGTCCGGCCTGGCCCGCCCGCGCGAGGTCCGGGAGATGCTCGGGTGGGTCCGCGCGCAGGCCGCCACCGCCACCTCGCCGGTGCGGTTCGCCGGGGTCGACGTGCCCTCCGCGGGCGGCTCGCTGCTGCCGTCGCTGCAGCCGCTCGGCGACTACCTGGCGGGGGTGGATCCCGCCGCCGGGCAGCTGCTGGCGCCCGCCCTCGAGATCGCCGCCGGTACCGCCGGCACGACCCAGGCACAGGCCGCTCCCCGCTACCTGCAGCTCGACCCGGCCCGGCAGGATGCGCTGACCGCTCTCCTCAGCCGGCTGGCCGACCGATTCGACGCGCTGGCGCCCACATACGTCGACGGCGGCGGCCGGGCCGAGTACGACGTCGCCCGGTGGCGGCTGGAAGGGGCCCGCGCCGCCGACCACCAGCTCCGCGCGATCGCCGGGGCCTACGCCGGGACGGCGTTGCCGGCGGCCGCGACCTCGCGCGAGCGGTACATGGCCGCGACGGTCCGCTGGTGGCTGGACCGACTCGGGCCCGGGGCGCGCATCGCCCTCATGGCGCACAACGCACACATCCAGCGCACCCCGGTCGTCTACGGCGGGGAGGTGCAGGTGCTGCCGATGGGGCTGCACCTGGACCTGGCGCTCGGGGGCGACTACGTCGCGGTCGGGCTCACCAGCGGCGGCGGCCGGACCGCCGGACTGCACCCGGACGCCGGCGCCGGCCCCTACGGCTTCCGGGTCGAGGACGCGGCCCTGGAGCCGCCGCGGCCGGGCAGCGTCGAGGCCGCGTTCCGCGACGCCGGCGTCGGGTTCGGGCTCGCCGCGTTCGGCGCCCGCAGCGGTGGGGCCGCGGGGCCGGACCGCATCCGGATGGACACCGACTACCTCGCCACACCGGTGTCCGAGGCGTTCGACGCCGTCGTCCACGTCCCCGAGTCCACGGTGGCCTCCGACCTCGGGTTCTGAACCGGTCCGACCGGGGTCACGTGCCGGGCGGCGTGCGCCACGGCGTCGGCCAGCCCGGTGAACACGTGCCCCCTGTCGGCGAGGTGCCGCAGGGCGCCGACGGCGGTGAGCAGCCGCAGCTGCTCCTCCCCCGCCACCTTCACCAGCACGGTGATGCCGCGGCGCTCCAGGTCCTCGATGACCCGGCCGAGCGCGTGGGCGCCGGTGGCATCGAGCATCGCCACCGACCCGGCCCGCAGGATCACCACGTCCACGTCCTCCGTCGCGGCGATCTCCCGGAGCAGCCGGTCGGCGACGGCGAAGAACAGCGGGCCGTCGAGACGGTAGGTGAGCACCCGCTCGGCCAGCAGCGCCCGTTCGACGGTGCCGCTGTCGTCGGTCGTCTCCTCCGCGACGACCCGGGCCGTGCGGCCCAGCCGGGCCACGGCGAGGACGACCGCCGCGGCGAGGCCCACCGCGACCGCGGTGACCAGGTCGATGGCGACCGTGGCCACGGCGGTGAGGAGGAAGACCGCCGCATCGCCGCGGGTCGAGGTGAGCACCGCCCGGACGGTGTGCCGCTCGACCATCCGGTAGGCGGTCACCAGCAGCACCCCGGCCAGCGCGACCAGCGGGATCCGGCCCACCGCGCCCGACGCGGCGTACACGATGGCGGCCAGCACCACCGCGTGCGTGAGCGCGGCCACGCGGGTCCTGGCACCGGCCCGCGCGTTGACCGCGGTGCGAGCGATGGCGCCCGTGGCGGGCAGCCCGCCGAACAGGCCCGACGCGACGTTGGCCAGGCCCTGGCCGAAGAGCTCCCGGTCGGGGTCGTGCCGGGGGGCGTCGATCATCCCGTCGGCGACCCGCGCGGACAGCAGGCTCTCCAGCGCGGCGAGGAAGGCGACGACGACGGCCGCGCCCACCAGGTCGCCGGCGTGCCCGAAGTCCGGCAGCGCGGGCATCGGCAGCGACGAGGGCAGCTCGCCGATCGTGGGGACTTCGACGCCGGACAGCTCGACGACGAGGGTCACGGCGGCGACCGCCAGCAGGCTCGCCGGCACCGCCCGGTGCAGCCGCGGCAGGACGGCGGTCAGCGCGACCGCGAGCGCCAGCAGGCCGACGACCGTCCAGTCCGGCCGCGCGGCGAACGTCGACACGACCGACGCCGCCGCGGCCAGGGCGTTCTCGATCTCCGGTTGGGGCAGACCGAGGGCGCTGGGCACCTGCTGCGCGGCGATCACCACGGCGATGCCGACGGTGAAGCCCTCCACCAGGGGCCAGGGCACGTACGCCAGCAGCCGCCCCATCCCGAGGACGGCCGCGGCGACCACGAGGACCCCCGCCATCACCGCCACCGGGACGACCACGCCCGGGCCGTGCGCGGCCACCAGGGGCACGAGCACGACGGTCATGGCGCCGGTCGGCCCGGACACCTGCAGGGACGAGCCCCCGAACACCGCGGCCACCGCACCGGCGATCACCGCCGTCACCAGGCCCGGGGCCGCGCCGACACCCGACGCGACGCCGAAGCCGAGCGCCAGCGGCAGGGCGACGACGCCGACCGTCACGCCGGCGGCGAGGTCGCGGGCCCAGGAGCGGCGCAGGCCGGCGTAGTCGGCCCGTCGCGGGAGCAGCCGCCGCAGCACCGACCGGCGGGGCGCGCCCACGGCGGCGGTCATTCCGGGCGCCGCGCGCGATCGGCCAGTGCGACGGCGTCGTCGGCCTTCCTGAGCGCGGCCAGCAGTGCCTGGTCGTCCCGGAGCGTGCGGGTGAGCATCCTGCGCGCCACCGCCAGCAGCTCCGCCGTCTGCGGGTCGCGCAACGAGCACAGCACCGTGTTCTTCTCCCGGCGGCTGTCGACGATCCCGACCCGTCGCAGCACCGCCACCTGCTGGGACAGGTGCGACAGCTCCATCCCGGTCTCGGTGGCCAACTGGCCGACGGTGCGGTCGCCCTCGGCGAGCAGCTCGAGGATGCGCACCCGGCCGGGGTGGGCGAGCCCCTTGAAGAGCTCGGCCTTCGCTTCGGTGATGGGGCGACCAGGCGTGAACGGCATGGGTATTACTTTACTACTTGATGAACTTGTCAACCACCGAATGGGCTGTGAGTTCGCTCGCCTTCGCACGAGCCGGGGCGGTGGGGCGCGGCCAACTCCGGCCGGTCGCCCACACTGTTCCCGTGCGCGCCGTCGTGAGCAGGGTCGGTTCAGCCGCTGTAACCGTGGACGGCGCCGTCGTCGGCGAGATCGGCCCGGGCCTGCTGTCACTGGTCGGAGTGCGGCACGGCGACGACGTCGACGGAGCGCGACGGCTCGCCCGCAAGATCCACGAGCTGCGGATCTTCCCCAGCGAGAGCGGGGAGCTCTCCGCCGCCGACCTGGGCCTGCCGGTGCTCGTCGTCAGCCAGTTCACGCTCTACGCCGACACCCGCAAGGGACGCCGGCCGTCGTGGACCGACGCAGCGCCCGGCGAGGTCGCCGAGCCGCTGGTGGACGAGGTCGTGGCCGAACTGCGCCGTCGCGACGCCACGGTGGCGACCGGCGTCTTCGGGGCCCTCATGCAGGTGTCGTCGGTCAACGAGGGGCCGATGACCTTGCTCCTCGAGGTCTAGTCCTCGCCCCTCGGGGTACGCGGGGTGAGCGACAACACTCCCTGCCGGTTGCCTGTGAACCGCGCGATCGTGGAACACGCAGCCCCGTCCGCGCCGTTGTGCAGGGCGTACCACACCGGACCCAAGAGCCAGGGGCCGGCCCGAGACCACGGGCCCCCATGACGCCGGATGAGCGACCGCTGCGCCCCGAGACCAGTGGATGCATCCGAACCGAACACAAGGACGAAGAAGCATCGTGACGCTGCTGCAGTCTTCCCCCGACGACGCCCTCGAGGTGCGTTCCCGCACGACGCGCCGTGAGCCCGACACCACCGGACTGGTGTCGACCGATCTCGTGCGCGTGTACCTCAACACCATCGGCAAGACCGCGTTGCTCACCGCCGAGCAGGAGGTCGAGCTCTCCAAGCGGATCGAAGCCGGTCTCTACGCCGAGCGGCTGCTGGCGGAGAAGAAGAGTCTCTCCCCCGCCAAGCAGCGCGACTACAAGATCCTCGCCGTCGACGGCAAGGCCGCCAAGGCGCACCTGCTGGAGGCCAACCTCCGGCTGGTCGTCTCCGTGGCCAAGCGCTACACCGGCCACGGCATGACGTTCCTCGACCTCATCCAGGAGGGCAACGTCGGCCTGATCCGCGCGGTGGAGAAGTTCGACTACACCAAGGGCTTCAAGTTCTCGACCTACGCGACCTGGTGGATCCGCCAGGCGATCACCCGCGCCATGGCCGACTCGGGCCGCACGATCCGGCTGCCCGTCCACCTGGCCGAGCAGGTGAACAAGGTCGTGCGCACCCGCCGCCGCATGCACCAGGAGCTGGAGCGCGAGCCCACTCCCGAGGAGATCGGGCTCGAGCTGGACATGACCGAGGAGCGGGTGACCGAGCTGCTCGAGCACAGCCGCGACCTGGTCAGCCTCGACCAGACCGTGGGTGCCGACGAGGAGTCGCGGCTGGGTGACTTCATCGAGGACGCCGACGCCGCGGTCGCCGAGGACGCCGTCGCCTTCCAGATGATGAAGGGCGACGTCCGCAACGTGCTCAACACGCTCGAGGACCGCGAGCGCGACGTCGTCGTGCTCCGCTTCGGCCTCGACGGGTCGCAGCCCCGCACGCTCGAGCAGATCGGCAAGCAGTTCGGCCTGTCCCGCGAGCGGGTGCGGCAGATCGAGCGCGAGACGATGGCCAAGCTCCGCGACCCGGAGCGCGCCGACGCGCTGCGCGACTACCTCGCCTGAGGCTCCATCATGATCAGCTGACCTGATCGATACGGGTCCCCCCTCACCGTCGACCGTGAGGGGGGACCCGTCGTCGTGAGGGGGGACGGCGGCTACACCGGCGACCGCATCCGCCGCGCGCCGGGGTCCACCCGCGCGGTGGGCCGGCCGACCACGCAGGTGCCGCCGGCGATCATCAGCGAGCGCCCGCCGTGCCAGGGGTTCGGCGGGCCCACGATGACCGGCTCGAGCGTCAGCCGGAGCACCTCGGGCAGGTCGTCGGCCAGCCGGGCGACCCGGAGCAGCAGGTCCTCGAGCGCGTCGGTGTCCACCGGCTCGGATCCTCGCCAGCCGTCCAGCAGCGGCCACGCCCGCGGCGCCCGCACCAGTTCGGCGGCGTCGAGATCGGTGAGCGGGAGCGTGCGGAACGCGCGGTCGCCGAGCAGCTCGGTGGCCACACCTCCGAGCCCGAAGCTCACCAGCGCACCGAAGGAGGGGTCGTCGACGATCTCCACGACCGTCGCCACCCCGGGCGCCGCCATCTCCTGCACGATCACCGGGTCGCCGGACGGGATCGCGGCGAACGCGGTCCGCACCGCATCGGCGTCGGCCAGGTCCAGCCGGACCCCGCCGAGGTCGGAGCGGTGCCGCAGCCAGGGCGCGGTCGACTTCAGCACCACCGGGTAGCCGATCTCCTCGGCCGCGGCGACCGCCGCGTCCGCGTCGGTGACAGTCCGGGTGCCCAGCAGCGGGACGCCGTAGGCGCCGAGCAGCGCGATCAGCTCGTCGTCGTCCAGCTCGCGGCCGTCGGGCGCCGAGGCGAGCGCCTTCTTGACCACCGCCCGCGCCGCGGCCTCGTCGACGTCGGGCAGCTCGGGCACCTCGCCCACCGGGCGCCGGCGCCAGCGGGCGTACTCGACCGCCTTCGCCAGCGCGATCACCGCGCGCTCGGGGGTGCTGTAGGACGGCACGGAGCCGCGTGCCGGCATCCCGTGCTCGTCGAGGACGGCGAGCTCGGGCGGCACGCCCTCGGTGGACAGGAAGCTGGCCAGCACCGGCTTGTCGGAGCCGACGGAGACCTCGCGCAGCGCCGGTCCGAACTCCTGCGAGCCGGCCATCAGCGGCGGGAGGAACACCGCGATGACGGCGTCGACCCCCTCGTCGTCCACGGCTCGTTGCAGCGCCGCCCGGAACTCCTCGGGGGTGCCGTTCGCGCCGATGTCGATCGGCGCCTCGTGCGCCAGCTCCAGCCCCTCCTCCAGGACCGCGTCGGCGACCAGGACGCCGATCGCCGTCGAGTTGCCGACGACGGCGACCCGGTTGCCCGCCGGTAGCGGCTGGTGGGCGAGCAGCGTGCCGACGTCGAACATCTGCGCCACGGTCTCGACCCGGATGACCCCGGCGGAGGCGAACAGCGCGGCGACCGACTCCTCCGGCACGGCGACCGACGTGCCGGCCAGGCCCGGGGTGACGCTGACGTGCCGCCCGCTCTTCACCGCCACGACGGGCTTCGTGCGCCCGACGGTGCGGGCGAGCCGGGCGAACTTGCGCGGGTTGCCGAAGCTCTCCAGGTGCAGCAGGACGACCTCGGTGCCGGGGTCGGTCGCCCAGTACTGCAGCAGGTCGTTGCCGCTGACGTCTGCGCGGTTGCCGGCGGACACGAACGTGGACAGCCCGATCCCGCGGCTGCGCGCCCGCTCCAGCAGGGCCACGCCGAGCGCACCGGACTGGGCGAAGAAGCCGACCCGGCCCCGCCCGGGCACCATCGGCGCCAACGAGGCGTTGAGCCGCACCGCGGGGTCGGTGTTGACCACGCCGAGGCAGTTCGGGCCGACCACCCGCATCCCGGACGCGCGCGCCGCGACCACGAGCCGGCGCTCGGCCTCGCGCCCCTCCGGTCCGGTCTCGCCGAAGCCGCCGGACACCACGATCAGCCCCCGCACGCGCTTGCGGCGGGCCGCCTCGACCACTCCGGCGACCTCGTCGGCGGGAACCGCGAGGACCGCCAGGTCCACGTCGTCCGGGACGGACTCCAGGTCGGCGTAGGCCGGTACCCCGCGCACGTGCCGGGCCGTGGGGTTCACCGGGTACACGGGGCCGGCGAACCCGTAGTCGAGCAGGTGCCGCAGCAGCGCGTTGCCGATCTTGTCCTCGTCGTTGCTGGCGCCCACCACGGCGACCGAGGACGGGGTGAGCAGCCGGGCGATGGACCGTGACTCGCTGCGCTGCTCGCGCTCGTAGGTGACCGCGAGCGCGTCCTCGGTCTGCTCGATCGGGAAGGTGAGGTGGACGATGCCGTCCTCGTAGGAGCGGGCCGACTTGTATCCGGCATCCCGGAAGACCCGCACCATCGAGCTGTTCTGCGCCAGCACCTCGGCCACGAACCGCTTGATGCCGCGTTCCCGGCCGGCGGCGGCCAGGTGCTCGAGCAGCACCGAGCCCAGGCCGCGGCGCTGGTGGGCGTCCTCGATGAGGAAGGCCACCTCGGCATCGTCGGTGCCCGGGTAGCGGTCGTAGCGGCCGACGCCGATGACCTGGTCGCCGAGCAGCACGACGAAGGCGACCCGGTTGTCGTGGTCGACGTGGGTGAAGCGGTGCAGGTCCTTGTCCGACAGCCGCTTCATCGGCCCGAAGAACCGGTAGTAGCGGGTCTGGTCGCTGCTGCGCTCCATCAGCCCGGTGAGGCCCTCGGCGTCGTCGGGGCGGATCGGGCGCAGGTGCACCGTCCCGCCGTCGGCGGCCACGATGTCGGCCTCCCAGTGCTTCGGCGGCGTCGGGTCGATGGATTCTTCGATCGTCACGGCAGCCTCCGGCCGCCCAGCAGGGGCCCACCGCGAGCCCGCGAGTGGTGGGGGGCTGGGCGGTCCTTAATCACGGGGGTCGTCCGGGTCGAGTCCGAGGAGCGGGAAGCTGGCCGTGCGGGTGCGGAGGATGGCCCGGTCCACCCGGGAGCCGCTGAGACTGTCCCAGCGCGAGAAGCCGGTGTACCCGCCCTCGGTCATGTGCGTCGGAGGGCGGGCGCGCAAACCCCGGGCGGCGACGTCGTCCCGCCACGACTGCGGGATCTCCGTCGCCGGGTCCAGCGGGGCGCCGGCCACCTCCGCGAGCAGGTGCGTCCAGGCGCGGGGCACCGCCCGGACGAGCCCGTAGCCGCCTCCGCCGAGGGCGATCCAGCGTCCGTCGCAGATCTCGTGCGCCAGCTCGTGCATCGCCCGGTAGCTCGCCCGCTGGCCGTCGACGGTGAGCGACAGGTCGGCCAGCGGATCCTCGTGGTGGGAGTCGCAGCCGCACTGGGTGACCAGGATCTGCGGCGCGAAGGCACGCAGCACGCTGGGGACGACGGCGTCGAACGCGCGCAGCCACCCTGAGTCGTCGGTGCCGTTGGGCAGCGACAGGTTGACCGCGCTGCCCGAGGCCTTCTCCGGGTCCCCGGTCTCCTCGGCGAAGCCGGTGCCCGGCCAGAGGGTCAGCGGCGTCTGGTGGATGCTCACGGTGAGCACCCGGGGGTCGTCGTAGAAGGCCGCCTGCACGCCGTCACCGTGGTGGACGTCGAGGTCGACGTAGGCGATCCGCTCGTACCCCTGCCCCAGCAGCCAGGCGATGGCCACCGCGGCGTCGTTGAACACGCAGAAGCCCGAGGCCGCGTCGCGCATCGCGTGGTGCAGGCCGCCGGAGATGTTGACCGCGTGCTGGGCGGCGCCGGTGTGCACCTGCTCGGCGGCGAGCACGCTGCCGCCGGTGATCAGCGCCGCGGCGTCGTACATGTCCGGGAAGATCGGGTTGTCCGACGTGCCGAGCCCGTAGCCCACGGTGGGGTCGGAGGGGGCCCGGCGCACCGCCTCGAGGAACGCGGGGTCGTGCACCAGGGTGAGCAGCTCTTCGTCGGCGGGCGTGGGGCGGAGCACGCGGATCCGGTCGCCGGACAGCACGCCGAGCTGGTCGGCCAGCCGCATCGTGAGGTCGAGCCGCACCGGGTGCAGCGGGTGCTCGCCGCCCATGGTGTAGCTGAGCAGAGCCTCGTCCCAGACGACGGCGACCGAGTCGCTCACCGCACCTCCTCGTGCCGGACCCGGCGGCGTGAACGCGGTTCGCGCACGGGCCGCCCGACGGGAGCGACGCTACCGGCGTGAGTGGCGGCACGTCCTCCTGACCGGGGCTGCGCGTCCCCCTGGAGGGCGCTCGCAGCCCCGTAGACTGGCCGGCAACACGGAGGAGGACTGCGTGAACGACCTGATCGACACCACGGAGATGTACCTCCGCACCATCTTCGAGCTCGAGGAGGAGGGCATCGTCCCTCTGCGAGCCCGGATCGCGGAGCGGCTCCACCAGAGCGGCCCCACGGTGAGCCAGACGGTGGCTCGCATGGAACGCGACGGTCTGCTGACCGTCGAGGGCGACCGCCATCTGCAGCTGTCCGAGGAGGGGCGGCTGCTGGCCACGGCGGTCATGCGCAAGCACCGGCTGGCCGAGTGCCTGCTGGTCGACGTGATCGGCCTGGACTACGCCGACGTCCACGAGGAGGCGTGCCGCTGGGAGCACGTGATGAGCGAGGCCGTGGAGCGCCGCCTGCTCTCGCTGCTGGGCAACCCCACGGTCTCCCCCTTCGGCAACCCGATCCCGGGGCTGGACCTGCTGCGCGGCGAGGAGCCGGTGGGCGGCGAGACCTCCGCGGTCCTGGACGCGCTCACCCTGCTGTCCACGACCGCGACCCCAGAGGGGCGGCCGGTCGTGATCCGGCAGATCAGCGAGCAGCTGCAGGAGAACACCGAGCTGCTGCGGGCCCTGGCCGAGCAGGGGGTGCGGCCGGGAGTCACGAAGCAGGCGCGGCTGGCCGAGGGCTCGGTGAGCCTGGACGGTTACGTGCTGCCGATGGGCGTGGCCCAGCACATGTTCGTCAGCGCCGTCGACGAGGAGCTCACCCCGCTCGAGGCAGCGCCCCTGCTCTGAGGCGCCGGCCCGGGGTGGCCGATCGGAGCGCGGCGGGGACCGTCTCACTACGGTGAGGCGGTCCCCGCCGCCGCTGAGAGAGGGCCCCGGTGAGCTCCTCCGCCCCGTCGTCCGCCGAACCGTCCCCCGAGTCGCCCGCCGAGCAGGTGCCCTCGCCCTTCCACCGGCTGAGCGACTTCGTCGCCCTGCCGCGGATCGGTGCGCTGGCGCTGTCCCCCGACGGCTCGCGCCTGGCCGTCACCGTGGCCACGCTGGACCCCGCGAGGAAGAAGTGGCGGACCGCCCTCTGGGAGGTCGACCCCGCCGGCGAGCGTCCGGCCCGCCGGCTGACCCGCAGCGCGCCGGGTGAGTCCTCTCCGGTCTGGGCTCCGGACGGCTCGCTGCTGTTCACCTCGGCCCGCCCGGATCCGTCGGCCGCGCAGGAGGGCGAGCCCAAGCCCGGGCTCTGGAGCCTGCCACCCGGCGGCGAGGCCCGGATGGTGCTCGCCCGCCCCGGCGGCGTCGCGGCGGTGGCCGTCGCGGCCGACACCGGTGACGTCGTCGTCGCCTCGCCCACCCAGCCGGGAGGCGCGGAGACCGAGGCGGACGAGGAGCGCCGGAAGCGGCGCGCCGACGCCGGCGTGACGGCGATCCTCCACGAGACCTATCCCATCCGGTACTGGGACCACGACCTGGGCCCGGCCGCGCCGCACCTGTTCTGGGCCGGCCGGCTGCCGACGGAGGAGGTCGCTGACGGCGAGCCGCCGGCGTTGCGCGACCTGACCCCCGACGCCCTCCCGCCGCACGGGTCGGGAACCGAGTTCGCGCTGTCGCCGGACGGCCGGTTGCTGGTCCGCTCCGAGGAGGTGCCCGACGGCCCCGCCGGGCACCGCAACCGGGTGGTGCTGACCGCCACCGACGACGGCGACACCCGGGTGCTCGTCGACGACCCGCTCGCCGACGTCTACGGCGCCCGTTTCTCCCCCGACGGCCGCTGGGTGGTCTGCGTGCGGGAGTCGCTGTCCAGCTACGCCGAGCCACCGGACTACACCCTGCTCGTCGTCGACGTGGACAGCGGCGCGGCGCGCGACCTGACCCCCGACTTCGACCGCTGGCCGAGCGCTCCGCAGTTCAGCGCCGACGGGGCGGCCGTCTACTTCCTGGCCGACGACGACGGGCGGCACGCCGTGTTCCGCGTGGACCTCGCCGGCGGGGACCCGGTGCGGCTGACCGCCGACGGCGCGTACAGCAACCTGCAGGTCGCCCGCGACGGGAGCGCCCTCTACGCGCTGCGCTCGGCCTACGACTCCCCCGACGTGCCGGTGCGGCTCGATCCGCGGACGCCGCTGCAGGACCCCGACGTGCTGCCGAACCCGGCCACCCTCGACTCGCTGCCCGGCACGCTGACCGAGCTGCGGACGACGGCCGAGGACGGCGCCGAGGTGCAGTCGTGGCTCGTGCTGCCCGAGGGCGCCTCCGCCGACTCCCCCGCTCCCCTGGTGCTGTGGATCCACGGCGGGCCGCTGATGAGCTGGAACTCGTGGTCGTGGCGGTGGTGCCCCTGGGTGCTGGCCGCCCAGGGCTACGCGGTGCTGCTGCCCAACCCGGCGCTGTCGCAGGGCTTCGGCCAGGACTTCGTGCGCCGCGGGTGGGGCGAGTGGGGAGCCGCGCCCTACACCGACCTCATGGCCGCCGTGGACGCCGCCGAGCGACGCCCGGACATCGACGCCTCGCGCACCGCGGCGATGGGTGGCTCGTTCGGCGGCTACATGGCCAACTGGATCGCCACGCAGACCGACCGTTTCCGGGCGATCGTCAGCCACGCCGGCCTGTGGCACCTGGACTCCTTCACCGGGACCACCGACGCGGCCTACTTCTGGGAGCGCGAGTGGGGCGACCCGCTCGCCGAGCCCAAGCGCTACGAGCAGTACTCGCCGCACCGGTTCGCGGACGCCATCCGAACGCCGATGCTGGTCATCCACGGCGACAAGGACTACCGCGTGCCGGTGGGCGAGGCGCTGCGGCTCTGGTACGACCTGCAGAAGCGCGGCGTGCCCTCGAAGTTTCTCTACTTCCCCGACGAGAACCACTGGGTGCTGACGCCGGGCAACTCGATGGTCTGGTACGAGACGGTGCTCGCGTTCCTCGCCGAGCAGGTCCTGGACCGGGAGTGGCAGCGGCCCGAGCTGCTCTGACCCGCACTGCCCTGACCCGCACTGCCCTGACCCGCACTGCCCTGACCTCGACGGTCGGGTCACCACCGGCCGAGGTCCGGCTCCCGGCCGGCCTCGGCGAGCAGGGACTCGACGAGAAAGGCGCGCAGCCGGCTCGGCGGGACGCAGGCCGTCAGCGCGTCGGCGAGCACCCCGGCGAGGTGGTAGCCGGGATCGCCGGCCAGCGCACGGTCCAGCGCGATGTTGGCCATGGCCCCGTCACCGCGCAGCCAGGCGGTGACCGCGAGCAGGGTGGCGGGCGCGGCGTCCAGCGGTGCCGGCGCGCGGCGGACGCACTCGGTCCACAACGCCTCGGCCGCCGGGGCCTCGGCGCCGAGGCACAGCCGCAGCGCCCGGTCGCGGACCGGCACGTCGCTCAGGCTGCACACGATCCGGGCCAGCTCGTCGTCGTCGAGCCGTTCGCGCACCGGCCCCGGCCGGAAGCGCCGGACCGCCCGCAGGATCCGCTCGTCGGCCGCCGGCCCGGTGCGTTCGTGCGGTCGGGCGGCGAACTCCGCCATGATCCGCGCGCAGGCCTGCTCGGCCGCGGCGCGGGCGACCGGCAGGGACGGGGTCAGCCGCTGCTCCAGCTCCGCCCGGTCCGCGGCGACCACCATGCCGGCGGCGACCGAAGCGGCCGCGATCGCGCCGGTCCCGCCCGGCAGTGCGGTGCCGGCCCCCGGAGCGCAGCACGGCTGGGCGCAGTCGAAGTCCCACCACCGGCCGCCGCGCGCCAGCAACGCCTGCTCCAGCGACAGGCCGACGTCGTCGAGGGCGAGCACCACGTCGTGCACCAGCTCCCGGTGCGGGAGACCGACCCCCGACCATCCCGGCTCGTCCGGGTCCTCCGAGACGACCACCGCCAGCGCTCGCTGCGCGCCGTCGGTGGCCAGGCGCCGGGCGAGTGACGCCGCGAGCTCGCGGCCGTGGCCCGCGGGCGGGAGATCGGCCCGCGCGGTCAGCCCGACCCGACGGCCGGACTCCCCTCCGAGGGCGATGAGGACGACCGACTCGCGCGGCCGGTAGCCCAGCAGGTGCGGCAGCCCGGCGACGAGGTCACCGGGGTCGTCGATGCGGACGGTGGGTCTGGTCTCCATGGGCGTCGACGCTGCCCGTCGGGCACCGCCGCCGGACCCCGCCGACGGGATCTGTGGAGCCACCCACGCCTGTGGACGGCCTAGTCGAACGCGGCGGCCTGCGCCTGGTAGGCCTGCTCGAGCAGCGCCGCGAACGCCGCGAGGTCCAGCTCGACGCCGGCACCGGTCGGGTCGACCGAGAGCGTCGTGAGGATGACCAGCCGGTCGCCGTCCTGCACCGCGCCCACGAGCGCCGGCACCGACACCGACGTCCCGTCGGGCAGCCCGACGAGGGTCGTGTAGAGCAGGGCGGCGGAGCCGTCGCCGAGGTCGCCGACCGGCACCTCCTCGAACGTCACGGTCGCCTCCCCGATCTCCGGGGAGCTCACCTGCGCCTGCGGGCACCGCTCGACGGCCCCGGCCAGCTGGTCGATCGCTCCCTCGACCGGGCCGCCGCGGGTCAGCATCTCGACGGTGACGGTCGTGCCCTCCGTGGCGCTGACGGCAGCGACGTCGTCGAAGTCCGCCAGGTCCGGCTGGGTGCCCTCGACGGCGCCCGAGCAGGACTCGGGCGTGATCTGGACGTCGTCCAGCTCCGCGGCGATGCCGGCGCCGGCCTCGAGGTCCTCGGGCGACACCGCGGCCACCACGGCGTCGGGCCCGAAGTCGTCGGCCGTGAGCAGCCCCGAGGCGAGGTCGGGCTCGGCCTGCTCCGAGGCTGTCGCCTCCTTCGCGCCGGCGTCGGCACCCGTGTCCGCGTCGCCGTCGTCACCCCCGCCGCACGCGGTGAGGACGGCGGCGCAGGCCACGCCGGCGGCGAGCAGCCGCACGCGGCCGAACGGGCGGGGTGTCGTCGACATGGGACGACGGTATCCGCCGGGCCGATCAGGTCCGGTACTGGACGGCGGCGCGCGAGGCGAGGATCGGGCGCACGTGCTCGGCGAGCACCGCGAGGTGGTCGGGGTGCTGGGCGTACCGGCGGAAGGCCTCGACGTCGGGGAAGTCGGCGATCAGCACCGCGTCCGCGTTGCCGTCGGTGAGCCCCGCGTCCTCCTCGACGACCAGCGAGGTCATCCCGCCCACCGCCTGCCGCAGGTTCCGGAGGGCGGCGACGGTGGTGCCGCGCCGCTGCGCGTCCGCCTCCGGGGACCACGTGAACGTGACGACGTGACGGATCATGCGGTGCACCCTGCCAGGTGGTGGATGCACCCGGACGGGGGTCGCGGCACGGCTGGTATCCGGGCACGTCGGGGTGCCTCGTTAGAGTTCCCGACCATGGGACGGTCGTTGCGCATCGCACTGCTGTCCTACCGCAGCAAGCCCCACGGCGGCGGCCAGGGGGTCTACGTCCGGGCGCTCTCGCGCGAACTGGCCGCGCTGGGGCACCGCGTCGAGGTGTTCAGCGGGCAGCCCTACCCGGTCCTGGACGAGGGCGTCGCCCTCACCCCGCTGCCCAGCCTGGACCTCTACCGGGAGCCCGATCCGTTCCGCATCCCGCGGCCGTCGGAGTTCCGCGACCGGATCGACGTCCTCGAGTACGCGACCATGTGCGCGGCCGGCTTCCCCGAGCCGCTCACCTTCACCCTCCGCGCCGCGCGGCACCTCCTCCCCCGCGCCGCCGAGTTCGACGTCGTCCACGACAACCAGTCGCTGGGCTACGGGCTGCTGAAGCTCGCCCGAGCGGGGCTGCCGACGGTCGCGACGGTGCACCACCCGATCGCCATCGACCGCGAGCTGGAGCTCGCCGCGGCGCCGTCGCTGCACCGGAAGCTCACGCTGCGCCGCTGGTACGCGTTCACCCGCATGCAGGCCAAGGTGGTGCGCCGGCTCGACGCGGTCACCACGGTGTCGGAGACCTCGCGCACCGACATCGAGAAGTACATGGGGCTCCCCGCGTCCCGCGTGGACCTCATCCCCAACGGCATCGACCCCGCCGTCTTCGCGCCCCCCGCCGAGGGACGGCAGCGCGACGCGGACTCGATCCTGGCCATCACGAGCGCCGACGTGCCGCTCAAGGGCCTGGTGCACCTGCTGGAGGCGCTCGCCAAGCTCCGCACCGAGCGGCCGGTGACGCTCACCGTCGTGGGCACCGCGCGTCCCGGGGGCCCCGCCGAGGCCGCCCTGGACCGGCTCGCCCTGCGCGACGCCGTCCGCTTCACCGGCCCCGTGCCCGAGGAGGAGTTGATCGCGCTGCTCCAGCGGGCGGCGGTCATGGCCATCCCGTCGCTCTACGAGGGCTTCTCGCTGCCGGCCATCGAGGCCATGGCCTGCGCGACGCCGCTGGTCACCACCGACGCGGGCGCCCTCCCCGAGGTGGTGGGCACCAAGGCCGGGCTGCGGGTGAAGGCCGGCGACGTCGGGGAGCTCACCGCCGCGCTGAAGCTGGTGCTCGACTCGCCGTCGCTGGGCGAGCAGCTGGGCCGCGCCGGGCGCCGTCGGGTGCTGGACAACTACACCTGGCGGGCCACCGCCGAGCGCACCGCTGACTGGTACGCGCAGACCCTGGAACGGAAGGGACTCCCTTGCTGACAGTCGACTACGACCTGCTCGACCTGCGGCCGGGGATGCGCGTGCTCGACCTCGGCTGCGGCGAGGGCCGGCACGCCTTCGAGGCCTACCGCCGGGGCGCGGACGTCGTCGCCGTCGACTGGGGCGTCTCCGAGGTGCAGACGACGAAGCGCTGGCTGGGCGCGATCGCCGAGGAGGGCGAGGCGGGGCTGCGGCCCGACGGCACCCCGGCCCGCTTCGAGGTGGTGCGCGGTGACCTGCTGCACCTGCCCTTCCCCGACGCCAGCGTCGACCGGGTCATGGCGTCGGAGGTGCTCGAGCACATCCCGGACGACGTCACGGCGATGGCCGAGATCTTCCGCGTGCTCAAGCCGGGCGGCCGGATGGTGATGACGGTGCCCCGGTACGGCCCCGAGCGGATCTGCTGGGCGCTGTCCGACGAATACCACGCCAACGAGGGCGGCCACATCCGCATCTACCGCCGCGGCGTCGTCCGCGAGCGGCTCGCCTCCGTGGGCCTGGTGCCCGGCCGGACGCACCACGCGCACTCCCTGCACGCGCCGTTCTGGTGGCTGAAGTGCGCGGTCGGCGTGGAGAAGGACAACGCCGCCGTCCGCGCCTACCACCGCCTGCTGGTGTGGGACCTGATGCACCGACCGTGGCTGACCCGCACCGCCGAGAAGCTGCTGGACCCCGTGTTCGGCAAGAGCTTCGTCATCTACGCGGACAAGCCGGCCGACGCCGGTGCCCCGACGGCCGACGAGGTGGAGCAGGTCCTTGCCGCCGGCTGAGCGCGCCCTGCTGCTGCCCGAGCTGCCCGGCGTGCTGACGGGCGACCAGGTGCGCGCCACCGTCGCCTGGATCGCCGCGCAGCAGGACTCCGACGGCGCCCTCCCCTGGTTCCGCGGCGGCCAGCTCGACCCGTGGGACTCCGTCGAGGCGGCCATGGGCCTGGACCTGGGCGGCGAGCACGAGCGGGCCGCAGCCGCCTACCGCTGGCTGGCCGGCCGGCAGCGCCCCGACGGCTCGTGGGCGGCCGAGTACCGCGACGGCGCCGAGGTCTCCGCCGCCGTCGAGAGCAACCACGCCGGCTACCTCGCCGTCGGCCTGTGGCACCGGTGGCTGATCACCGCCGACGAGCAGCTCGTGACCGAGCTCTGGCCGACGGTGCGCCGGGGGCTGGACCTCGTCGTCGCCATGCAGCTCGACGGCGGCGCCATCGGCTGGGCGCTGCGCCGCGACCGCACCCCGGACTCGCTGGCCCTGCTCACCGGCAACGCCAGCCTGTTCCAGGCGCTGCGCTGCGGCATCGCGCTGGCCGGGCTGGTGGGCGAGCCGCAGCCGGACTGGGAGCTGGCGGTCAGCGACCTCGGCACCGCCCTGCGCACCCGGCCCGAGGCGTTCGCCGACAGGTCGCGCTACTCGATGGACTGGTACTACCCGATCCTCGGCGGCGCGGTCACCGGTGCTCAGGCCCGCGACCGGCTGGCCGAGGGCTGGGACACCTTCGTCGTCCCCGGCCTGGGCGCCCGGTGCGTGTCGGACCGGCCGTGGGTGACCGGGGCCGAGACCTGCGAGCTGGCGCTCGCGCTCGTGGTCGCCGGGCAGCGGGACGCCGCGCTCGAGCAGGTCGCGGCCATGCAGCACCTGCGGGAC
Source organism: Blastococcus sp. CCUG 61487 (assembly GCF_005222955.1). GTDB lineage: Bacteria > Actinomycetota > Actinomycetes > Mycobacteriales > Geodermatophilaceae > Blastococcus. The sequence goes on from NZ_LWUA01000101.1 coordinate 32,726, forward strand.
GACGACGGCTCCTACTGGACCGGCTACGTGTTCGCCGACGACGCGCGCTGGCCGATCGAGCAGACCACCTGGACCGCCGCCGCCGTGCTGCTGGCCGCCGACGCCCTCTCGGGCGCGTCCCCGGCGTCGGGCCTGTTCGCCGATCCGTCCGCGCTGCCGCCGGCCGGCACGACCGACGACGACGCCCGGACGGCCGATTGGGTACCGGGAGGTGCGGGCACGGTCACCCCGTGACCCAGTCGCTCCCCGCTGCACCCGGCGACGTCACCGTCGTCGTCGCCAGCCGGAACCGTCGCGCCGACCTGCTGACCTCCCTCCCCCGGCACGAGGCGCCGGTGGTCCTCGTGGACAACGGCTCCACCGACGGCACCGTCGACGCGGTGCGCGCCGCCCACCCCGAGGTCACCGTGCTCCCGCTCGAGCGCAACGTCGGCGCCGCCGCCCGGACGCTGGGTGCCGCACGCGCCGGGACCCCGTTCGTCGCGTTCGCCGACGACGACTCCTGGTGGGCACCCGGCGACCTGGCCCGCGCGGTGGAGATCATGCGCGCGCACCCGCGGCTCGCCGTGCTCAACGCCCGCATCCTGGTCGGGCCCGAGGCGCGGCTGGATCCGGTGTGCGCGGAGATGGCCCGGAGCCCGCTGCCCGCCGACGACCTGCCGGGGCCCGCGCTGCTGGGCTTCGTGGCCTGCGCCGCCCTGGTGCGCCGGGAGGCGTTCGAGGAGGTCGGCGGCTTCGACGCGATCGTCCGCTTCCCCGGCGAGGAGGAGCGGCTGGCCCTGGACCTGGCGACGGCGGGGTGGCGCATGGCCTACGTGGACGAGGTGACCATCCACCACCACCCCTCGCCACGGCGCGACGACCCCGGTCGCCGGCAGGCGGGGATCTGGCGCAGCCGGCTGCTCACCGCGGCGATGCGGCTCCCCGCTGCCGACCTCGCCGCCGTCCTCGCCGGAGCCGTGCGGTCCGGACGCGCGGGGCGCACCGGGTTGCTCCGGGCGCTGCCGGACGTGCCGGCCGCGTTGCGCCACCGGCGGCCGATCCCGCCGCGGGTGCGTGCCGACCTGCGGTTGCTCGCGGGCGAGGCCGCCTGATGCGGGACCCGCGGGTCGCCGTCGTCGTCATCACCCACCAGCGGCGGGACGAACTGCTGCGGGCGCTGGACCGGCTGCTGGCGCTGCCGGAGCAGCCGCACGTCGTCGTCGTCGACAACGGCTCCACCGACGGCACGGCCGAGGCGGTCCGGTCGCGGTTCCCCTCGGTGGAGCTGATCGCCAGCCGCCGCAACCTCGGCGCGGTCGGGCGGAACCTCGGCGTGGCCCGGCTGGACACCCCCTACGTCGCGTTCTGCGACGACGACACCTGGTGGGAGCCCGGCTCGCTGCGCACCGCGGCGGACACCCTCGACGCCCACCCGCGGCTCGCCGTCGTCACCGCGCGGATCCTGGTCGAGCCCGGCGGCACCGAGGACCCGATCGTGCCCGAGCTGCGCGACTCCCCCGTGCGCGGCGCGGACTGGCTGCCCGGCCCGGCGCTGGGCTCGTTCCTGGCCGGGGCCTCCGTGCTGCGGCGGGCGGCCTTCGACGACGTCGGCGGCTTCTCCGAGCGGCTCTGGCTCGGCGGCGAGGAGGAGCTGATGGCCGGTGACCTCGCCGCCCGCGGCTGGGAGCTGTGCTACCTGCCGGCGCTCACCGTGCACCACGAGGCCAGCCGGGCGCGGGATCCGCACCGGCGCCGCCGCGACGGCATCCGCAACACCCTCTGGACGACGTGGCTGCGCCGTCCCGCCCGCCCGGCGCTACGCCGCACCGCGCACCTGCTGCGCACGGTGCCGCGCGACCGGGTCACCGCGCTCGGCCTGCTGGACGCCGTGCGGGGGCTGCCGTGGGTGCTGCGCGAACGGCGCGTCCTCCCGCCGCACGCCGAGGCCCGGTTCGCCGCGCTGGACGAGGCCCAGCGCCGCTCCACCGCCCGCCGCTACGTCTCGTGAGCCCGGGGCGGCTCAGCGGGCGCAGTCGATGCAGGTGCGGGCGGTCGGCCGGGCGGCCAACCGCTCCTCGCCGATCGGCCGCCCGCAGTTCTCGCACCGCCCGTAGGTGCCGGCCTCCACGGCCGTGACGGCGGCGTCGACGTCGGCCAGCCGGCGACGCGCCTGGTCGAGCAGCGCGGCGACCTGCTGCCGCTCGAACGCGATCGTCGCGCCCTCGGGATCGTGCTCGTCGTCGGCGTTGGACGCCTGCGACGCGGCGACGATCTCGTCGAACTGGCGGGTCAGCGCCTCGATCTGCGCCAGCGCGGCGGCGCGCTCGTCGGCGAGCGGGTCGCCGGTCACGAGTCGCGGCGCAGCAGCCGCATCGAGCCGACCGCGGAGAGCTCGGTGAAGTCGCCGGTCTCCAGCACCCGCCGGTAGACGCCGTAGGGCGCCTGGCCGCCGTCGGCCGGGTCCGGGAAGACGTCGTGGATCGCCAGGGTGCCGCCGACGGCGAGCTTGGCGACCCACGCGTCCTGGTCGCGGCGCGCCGACTCCTCGGTGTGCGAACCGTCGAGGAACAGCAGCGCCAACGGCGTGCTCCACAGCGGAGCGAGGATCTCCGACCTGGTGACGACGGCGATGACGACGTCCTCGGCACCGGCCTCGGCGATGGTGCGGCGGAAGCGCGGCAGCGTGTCGACGAGGCCGACGGCGGGGTCGACCAGCGACGGGTCGTGGTACTCCCAGCCGGGCTGGTGCTCCTCCGAGCCGCGGTGGTGATCGACCGTCACCACCTGCCGGCCGGTCTCCCGGGCGGCGGCGGCCAGGTAGAGCGCCGAGCGCCCCATCCAGCTGCCCACCTCGAGCAGCGGCCCGGGCACGGCGACCGATCGGGCGGCGTCGTAGAGGGCCATGCCCTCGTCGTCGGGCATGAAGCCGGGGGCGGCCTGGGCGGCGGCGAGGAGCGGAAGGACCCCGTCCACCTCCCCCCTCGCAAGCTCGGGGCGAGCCTCGGGACGGGGCCGGTCGATGGTCATCGGGCGAATCTAGCCTGCAGCGCGGACAGCCTCCGCTCCGTGGCCTCGCCGGCGGAGGTGGCGGCGGCCTTGGCGAAGAAGGCGCCGACCGCCGTCGTCACCGGGACCGCCAGGACCAGGGCGATCGCCCCGACCAGCGTGCGGATGACCTCCTCGGCGAGGGCGGAGGAGGTGACCAGGGTCCACATCGGCTGGTCGTAGAGCTCGAAGAGCAGCAGCAGCGGCAGCGCGGCCCCCGCGTAGGCGAAGACGATCGTGTACACGGTCGACGCGATGTGGTCGCGGCCCACCGTCATCCCCCGGTCGTACAGCTCCCGCCAGGTCATCGACTGGTCCACCTCGTGCAGCTGCCACACCGCCGAGGCCTGGGTGATCGTGACGTCGTTGAGGACGCCGAGCCCGGCGACGACGATCCCGGCGAGGACCAGGCCGGAGAAGTTCAGCGTGGGGTCGAAGTTGTTGAGGGTCGTCGTCTCCTCGCTGGTCAGCCCGGTGAGCCGGGCGGAGGAGACCGCCAGCGACCCCAGCACGGCGACCAGCGCCAGCCCGAACAGCGTGCCGACCAGCGCCGTCGTCGTCCGGGCGGAGAAGCCGTGCGCCAGGTAGAGGACGACGAACATGATCGCCGCGGAGCCGACCAGGCTGACCAGCCACGGCGAGGACTCCGACAGCAGCCCGGGGATCATGAAGTTCAGCAGGACGAAGAAGGCGAACGCCAGGCCGACGAGCGAGGCGAGGCCGCGCCAGCGGGCGACCAGCCCCACCACGAGGGCGAACGCGATCGCGAGGGTGATGATCGGGGCGTCCCGTTCGTAGTCGAAGAACTGGTAGCCCGCACCGCCCTCCGCGCCGGCGTCCCGGGTGAGCACCAGGGTGTCGCCCTCGTCCACGCCACCGGCAACCACGTCGGGGGGCAGGTCGACCTGCACGTAGTCGCCGGCTCCCTCGCCGTCCAGCACCTCGACGACCGCTGTCCCGCACGTCGCCGGCCGCCCGGGGTCACCGCACTCGAACTCCTCCAGCGACACCACCCGCGCATCGGGGTAGGTGGTGCCCGGCGGCAGGTAGGTGGCCGCCACCTCCTGCGCGCGGGTCGGCTCGCCGCTGGGCCACAGGACGAACAGGCCGATGATCGTCGCCAGCCCGACGGGCACCAGGACGAGCAGCATGAGCCAGACCGCCCGTCGGCGCAGGCGGAGGGTCTCCGGGCTCGGCGGTGGCGCGTCGGGATCGGGCCCGTGGGTGTGCGTATGACCGGTGGACACCGGGTCAGGCTAGGAGCCGCACCGCCGGCAACCGGCCCCCGACACCGGCTCCCCTCGGGAGTGCTCGCCGGACCGCCTCGTACCGCGCCTCACGACGGCAGGGAATATCTAGCACACAAGGACGTTGTATCTAGCGCATGCCCGAGGTAATCTCTAGCCGCCACTAGAGGTTCCACCTCGGGCAGCGAACAGACGACAACTACACACGAGGAGGTTCCGCCATCATGCTGACCGCATACGATCCGTTCGCCGCCACCTCCGCCGCCTTCCGCGCGCTGGACCAGTTGACCGGCCGGGCCGGCGCCGGCACCGCCCGCGCCCTGTCGGGCATGCCCATGGACGCCTACCGGGTCGGCGACAACTTCGTCGCCCACCTCGACCTCCCGGGCATCGACCCCGGTTCGATCGACCTCTCGATCGAAGGCAACACGCTCACGGTCCGCGCCGAGCGCAGCGTTCCCCAGCTCGAGAACGCCGAGTGGCTGATCGCCGAGCGCCCGTTCGGGAGCTACACCCGACAGCTGGTGCTGGGCCGCAGTCTCGACACCGATCGGCTGGAGGCCAGCTACCACGACGGCGTGCTCACCGTGAGCATCCCGGTGGCCGAGAAGGCGAAGGCCCGCAAGATCACCGTGAACAGGGCGGACGCACCCGCCGCGGTCGAGGCCCGCACCATCGAGGGCGAGTCCTCGTCCGAGGAGCAGAAGTCCGTCACCAGCTGATGACGGCGACCGGAGGGGCCGGACCCACGCACAGGGTCCGGCCCCTCGGCGTCTCGTACCGACCCGAAGGAGGACGGCGATGGCCGACGACACCGCCCCTGCCGACCCGTTGCGCCGCCTCGACGACCCCGACTTCCCCGCCCTGACCATGAGCCAGGCCGCCGAGCTGCTCGGCGTCCGTGCCGCCTTCCTGCGCAGCCTCGACTCCTCCGGCGTCCTGCAGCCGCACCGCTCCACCGGTGGCCACCGGCGCTACTCCCGCAGCCAGCTCGGCCTGGCCGCCCGACTCCGGGGACTGCTCGACGACGGCCACTCGCTGGCCTCCGCCGAGCTCATCGTCGGCCTGCAGGACCAGCTCACCGCTGCGCACGAGCACCTGGACCGGCTGCGCTCCGACGTGTCACGGCTCCGGCAACGCGCCGCGGGCAAGCCTGGCGCGGATACACCCTAGGGGGGTATAGTTCCGCCTCGCGCTGCGAGGGTCGCGGCCACGGCAGGAGGTCCGGCGTGCACACCGTCGAACAGGTCGGCGACCACCAGCAGGCGAGCCTCGAGCACGCGCCGCACGGCTACATCGGCCGCAAGGACGACTACCTCAAGCGGCTGCGCCGCATCGAGGGCCAGGCCCGCGGGCTGCAGCGCATGGTCGAGGACGAGAAGTACTGCATCGACATCCTCACCCAGGTCTCGGCGATGACGAAGGCGCTGCAGGCGGTCTCGCTGGGACTGCTCGAGGAGCACCTGAGCCACTGCGTCGTCCAGGCCGCCCGGACCGGCGGCCGCGAGGCCGACGAGAAGATCCGCGAGGCCTCCGACGCCATCGCCCGGCTCGTCCGCTCCTGACCCCCCACCCCCCGAGAGGAACCCCCATGACCACCGCCACCTTCACCGTCGTCGGCATGACCTGCGGCCACTGCGTCACCTCCGTCACCGAGGAGGTCTCCACGGTCCCCGGCGTCACCGACGTCGCGGTCGACCTCGAGTCCGGTGGCCTGACCGTCACCAGCGACGCCCCGGTCGACGAGACCGCCGTCCGCGCCGCCGTGGAGGAGGCCGGTTACTCGGTCGCGGGCTGATCCAGCCCGCACCGGCGACCGCATCGCCATGAACACACCGGTCAAGCTCGCCGGCTTCGGCATCGGGCTGCTCGCGATCTTCGGCGCCGCCACCGGCGTCGGTGCGCTGGTCGGCCCGATCGGCTCGACGGCCGAGGAGTCCGCAGCGGCCGGGCACGACATGGCGGCCGAGCAGGGCGCCGCGCACGGGGAGCAGGCACCGCACGAGCCCGACGGCACCCACCTGCCGGCCGGGCTCGTGGTCTCCGAGGACGGCTACGCGCTCGTCCTCGACCGGCCCGCGGTCGCGGCCGGGGACGCCGTCCCGCTGGCCTTCCGGATCGAGGGGCCCGACGGGCACGCGGTCACCGACTTCGCGGTCCGCCACGAGGAGGACCTGCACCTGATCGCCGTCCGCCGTGACCTGACCGGCTACCAGCACGTGCACCCGGAGATGGACGCCGACGGCGTCTGGCGGGTGCCCCTGGAGCTCACCCCCGGCTCCTGGCGGGTGTTCGCCGACTTCGCCGCGAGCGCCGACGGCGAGGACCGGGTGCTCGGCGCGGACCTCGCCGTCGCCGGCGACCACGCCCCGCAGCCCCTCCCCGCTCCCGCGGCGGTCGCCGAGGTGGACGGCTACACCGTCGTCCTCGACGGCGAGCTGACCGCCGGCGAGGAGACCGAGCTCCGCTTCGGCATCAGCCGGGACGGCGCTCCGGTGACCGACCTGCAGCCCTACCTCGGCGCCTCCGGGCACCTGGTGGCGCTGCGCCAGGGCGACCTCGGCTACCTGCACGTGCACCCGACCGACCCGCCCGGCGGCGCGGCACCCGCCCCCGGGCCGAACATCGGGTTCGCCACGACCGCACCCTCGGCCGGCACCTACCGGCTGTTCCTGGACTTCAAGCACGGCGACATCGTCCGCACGGCCGCCTTCACGGTGACCGTCGGCGCGCACGAGGAGCACGGCTCATGACCACCGCCCCGACCGGGCCGCGCACCGACGTCGAGCTGCTCATCGGCGGGATGACCTGCGCCGCCTGCGCCAACCGCGTGGAGCGGAAGCTCAACAAGCTCGAGGGCGTCACCGCCACCGTCAACTACGCCACCGAGAAGGCGAAGGTCAGCGTCACCGGCGACGTCACCACCGACGACCTCATCGCCACCGTCGAGCAGACCGGCTACACGGCCGCGCTGCCCGAACCGCCACAGGCGGAGGAGCCGGCCGAGGCCGATCCGGTCGCGCCGCTGCGGACCCGGCTCGTCGTCTCCGCGCTGCTCAGCGTGCCGGTGATCGCGCTGGCGATGGTGCCTGCCTGGCAGTTCGAGTACTGGCAGTGGCTCTCGCTCACCCTCGCCGCACCCGTGGTGGTGTGGGGCGGGCTGCCGTTCCACCGTGCCGCCTGGACCAACCTCCGGCACGGCGCGGCCACGATGGACACCCTGGTCTCGCTGGGCACGCTGGCCGCGTTCGGCTGGTCGATCTACGCGCTGTTCTGGGGCACGGCCGGCATCCCGGGCATGGTGCACCCCTTCGAGCTGACCATCGAGCGCTCCGACGGCAGCGCCAACATCTACCTCGAGGCGGCCGCCGGGGTGACCACGTTCATCCTGGCCGGCCGGTACTTCGAGGCGCGGTCCAAGCGGCGGGCGGGTGCCGCGCTGCGGGCGCTGCTGGAGATGGGCGCCAAGGAGGTCTCGGTGCTGCGGGCCGGGGTCGAGCTCCGGGTGCCGGTCGACCAGCTCGCCGTCGGCGACTCGTTCGTGGTCCGCCCCGGGGAGAAGATCGCGACCGACGGGGAGGTCACCGAGGGCTCCTCGGCCGTGGACGCCTCGATGCTCACCGGCGAGTCGGTGCCCGTGGAGGTGGGCCGGGGCGACACGGTCGTGGGGGGCACCGTCAACGCGGGTGGCCGGCTGGTCGTGCGGGCGACGCGGGTGGGCGCGGAGACGCAGCTCGCGCAGATGGCCCGGCTGGTCGAGGACGCGCAGAACGGCAAGGCCGAGGTGCAGCGGCTCGCCGACCGCATCTCGGGCATCTTCGTGCCGATCGTGCTGGCGCTCGCGGTGGCCACGCTCGGCTTCTGGATCGGCACCGGCGCCGGGCTGCCCGCGGCGTTCACCGCGGCCGTCGCCGTGCTGATCATCGCCTGCCCCTGCGCGCTCGGGCTCGCCACGCCGACCGCGCTGATGGTCGGCACCGGCCGCGGCGCGCAGCTGGGCATCCTCATCAAGGGCCCGGAGGTGCTGGAGAACACCCGCCGGGTCGACACCGTCGTCCTGGACAAGACCGGCACCGTGACCACCGGGCGGATGACCCTGCTCGACGTCGTGCCCGCCGAGGGCGCGGACGCCGACGCCGTGCTGCGGATGGCCGGTGCCCTGGAGGCGGCCTCGGAGCACCCGATCGCGCAGGCCGTCGCGACCGCCGCGGCCGAGCGCGGGCCGCTGCCCCCGGTCGAGGGCTTCACCAACGTCGAGGGCCTCGGCGTGCACGGCGTGGTCGAGGGCGCGGCCGTCGTCGTCGGC
>NZ_LWUA01000102.1:0-651 GCF_005222955.1 Blastococcus sp. CCUG 61487
GGACTGCGGGCTGGGCGGCGGCCCGGTCGGGCGCGCCCCGGGCACCGGCGGCAGCCCGTCGCGCACGCCCGGCGGAGGAGCGGACGGAGCCGAGGGTCGCTCGTTCTCCCGGCGGGCCGCACGCCTGCGGTGGGCGGTGCTGCCCGAGCGGGCGAGCAACTGCTCGACCGTCAGCGCTTCGGCGTCGGTGCGGCCGCGCCGGGAGCCGTCGGGAACGCCGCGCCCGCGCGCGTCGTCGCCCCTCGGCTGGTCCCCCACCGCTGTCGGCACCCCGTCCGGAATCGTCTGCCTCGACCCCGCGCCAGGCGGGAGCCCCCACGATACGGCGAGGATCGACCGCGATCGGCCGACGCGCGCAAGCCCGCGCCCTGCCCGCGGCACCACCGGATCGTGTGCAACCGAGAGGTGCGCAACCCGCGACCTGCGTAGCGTTCTCGCGGTGAGACTCCCGTCGGTCCCCGGCCCCTCCGACGTGCTGGCCGTGGTCGCCGGTGCGCGTGACGGCGTGAGCGAGGCGCTCGCGCTGGTACCGCGCGCATCGGCGCTGCTCAGCCGCATGGACCAACTGCTCGACCAGGTCTCGGGCCTCGTGGCCCGGGTGGAGCGGGTCGTGGACCGAGCGGACGCCGTCATCGCGGCGGTCGACCGCAC
>NZ_LWUA01000102.1:683-8517 GCF_005222955.1 Blastococcus sp. CCUG 61487
GGCCGACGCCGCCATCGCGGCAGTCGGCCGCACCAACACCCGAGCCGATGCCGCCATCGCCGCCGTGGATCGCACCAACGACCGGGCCGATGCCGCCATCTCCGCCGTCGGGGCGACCTCCGCCCGCGCCGGCGCCCTCGTCGGCCAGGCGGAGGGCCTGGTCGGGCGGGTGGAGCCGCTGCTGGCCGACTACGAACCGGCGCTCGCGGCACTGTCACCGTCGGTCCGGCGGCTGGCCGCCACCCTGGAGCCCGCCGAGGTGGAGGCGCTGGTGACCCTCGTCGACCGTCTCCCCCGGCTCGTCGAACACCTCGACGACGACGTGCTGCCGGTCCTGGAGTCCCTCGGGAACGTCGGGGCCGACGTGCACGACCTCGTGGACATCGTCCAGGACGTGCGGCAGGTGGTGAAGGGCTTCCCCGGATCCCGCCTCTTCCGCCGCCGCGGGGCGGAGGAGATCGCCGAGGAGGAGGCCCGGGAGGACGCGGAGGGCTAGCACCACAGCGGGGTCACAACGGTCTGACCAGGGACTATGGGTTGTCACCGCTGATAGCGTCCGCGCATGGTGACGCCAGCAGGGGACTCTGGGATGAGGATCGGCCGGACCATCGCGGAGTCGGTGCCGCACTGGCCGGCACCGGTGCGGCCGCCGGCGGGGCGCACGAACGTGCTGGTCGTGCTCCTCGACGACGTGGGCTTCGGTGACTTCGGCTGCTTCGGCTCCGAGATCGCCACCCCGGTCATCGACAGGTTCGCCGCGGCCGGTGTCCGGTACACCGGGTTCCACACCACCGCGATGTGCTCGACCACCAGGTCGGCGATGCTCACCGGCCGGAACCACCACGACGTCGGGATGGGCTGCCTGGCGAACTTCGACTCGGGCTTCCCCGGCTACCGCGGCAAGATCGCCGGCGACGTGCCGACCCTCGCCGAGCGGCTGCGCGACCACGGCTACCGCAACTACATGGTCGGCAAGTGGCACGTCACGCCGCTCACCGAGACCGGGCCGACCGGGCCGTTCGACGGGTGGCCGCTGGGGCGCGGGTACGACCGCTTCTACGGCTTCCTCGACGCCGAGACCGACCAGTACTCACCCGAGCTCGTGCAGGACAACAGCCACGTCACCGCGCCGGGCACCTACGAGACCGGATACCACCTGACCGAGGACCTGATCGACCACGCGATCACGTACGTCACGAGCCACGAGGCGGCGACCCCGGACACGCCGTGGCACATGCTGCTGGCTCCCGGCGCCTGCCACGCGCCGCACCAGGCGCCGCGAGACCTGATCGACCACTACGCCGAGGTCTTCGCGAAGGGCTGGGACCGCACCCGCAGCGACCGGCTGGCCGCACAGGTCCGGCTGGGCATCGTGCCGGCCGGGACCGAGCTGCCCCCGCGCAACGACGGCGTCCGGCCGTGGGACGACCACACCGCCGACGAGCAGCTCCTGTTCGCCCGCCTCGCGGGGGCCTACGGGGCGATGCTGGCGCACTTCGACCAGCACCTGGGACGGCTCGTGGCCACGCTCGAGGCGACCGGGCAGCTCGAGGACACCCTGGTGATCATCACCTCGGACAACGGCGCCAGCCAGGAGGGCGGACCGCTGGGGTTCGTCAACGCCATGGGGCCGTACAACATGGTGGCCGAGCCGATGGAGCAGAAGCTCGCCCGGCTCGAGGACATCGGCGGCCCGGACACGCACTCGAACTTCCCGCACGGCTGGGCGATGGCGGCCAACACCCCGCTGAAGCGGTACAAGCAGAACACCCACGGCGGTGGCGTCCGCGACGCCCTCGTCATCGCCGGGCCCGACCGGCTGGTCGGCCGGGAGCAGGCGGGCACCCTGCGGCACCAGTTCTGCCACGTCGTCGACCTCGCGCCCACGGTGCTGGACCTGCTCGGGATCGACGCCGCCGGCGAGATGACCGGTGTCAGCTTCGCCGGCACGATCGCCCGGCCGGACGCCGACACCGGCAAGACGGTCCAGTACTTCGAGATGTTCGGCCACCGGGGCATCTGGCAGGACGGCTGGAAGGCCGTCGCCTACCACGCCCCCGGCACCCCGTTCGACGACGACACGTGGGAGCTCTACGACCTCGCGAACGACATGAACGAGGTGCACGACCTCGCCGCCGAGCAGCCCGAGCGGCTCGCCGCGCTGCAGGCCCGTTGGTGGGAAGAGGCGGCGGCGAACAAGGTGCTGCCGCTCGACGACCGCTTCGGGGAGCGCTTCGCCGAGAACGCCGCGCGGCACGCCGGCACCCGCACCCGGTTCACCTTCTGGTCGGGCATGGGCCACGTGCCCAGCGACGTCGCCCCCGATCTGCGCAGCCGCAGCTACCGGATCACCGCGCACGTCAACCCGTCGGGCGGCCGCGGCGCAGCCGACGGCGTGCTGATCGCCCACGGCGACGCGACGTCGGGCTACTCGCTGTTCGTCCGGGACGGGCACCTCGTGCACGACCTGAACATCGGCGGCACCCACCAGGTGGTCACCTCCGACCGCCCGATCCCGCCGGGGGCCACCACCCTCGGCTTCACCATGGAACGACGCGGCGAGGGGCCCTTCCCGCACGGCACGGGCACGCTGCTGATCGACGGCGAACCGGCCGGGACGATGGAGACCGACCAGATCTTCTGGCTGATGATCTCGTGGTCGGGCCTGGACATCGGCCTGGACCGCGGGACGACGGTGGCCGACTACGACGGGACCGGGCGATTCATGGGGCCCTACGCCTACACCGGCGACCTGGTGCGGGTCACGGTGGACCTCACGGCCGACCAGGAGGTCGACCACGAGGGAGCGGGCGCCGCCGATCTCGCCAGGGAGTGACGGCGCCCGCGCCTCAGGACGGAGGTCCAGTCACTCGGTGGGATAGCCCAGCGCCCGGACGACGTCGCCGATCTGCTCGAAGGTCTCCCCCTCGGGCAGCCGCCCGAGCTCGGCCACCACGGCGTCCGGCGCATGGTGGTCCCGGGCGGCCTCGACGAGATCGGCGCGGCCACCGGGGAACGGCGCGCGAGTCAGCCAGCGGGCCAGCTCGGAGCGCGCCTCGACGGCGTCCTCGGTCATACCGACCGGCACACCCCCGGTGAGGGTGCCCGCGGGGTCGGCGTCGATGTCCGGCTCGCCCTCGGCGACCGGCTCCACCTCCCGCCACTCCTGGGCGCGGGTGGCCCGCTCGGCCTTGAGCATGCCCTGGACCTCGTGCTCGAGTTCCTCGTCGAGACGCGGGCTGTGCTTGGTATTGCGTGCGCTCGCGCCGGTGTGGGCGTCTCCGGACTCGGTCACGTCGTCTCCTGTCTGTCGCCCGGCGGGAGCCGGGTGGTGCGGTCAGTCCTTGTCGAGCGCGGAGGGTTTGTGCACGGCCGTCCGGCCGCTCTCGTCGCTCCTCACCTCGTACTGCGGGTCGTCCTCGCTCGCCCGAACCTGCCGGCCGGAGGCCTTCGTGTCCGAGGTGATCGTCCGTTCGACGGTCCCCTCGGCGGTGCTGCCATGGCTCTGCCAGGTGACGTGGTCACCCTTCTCCAGGTGGTCGGCCATGCCGGGCTCCTTCGTCGGACGAGGCTCCTCGGACGGGCGAGGACTGCACCTGCCGTGCCCTCGCCGCGGTACCGGCACACATGCCGAAGCGACCGGGTCTCGATCACCCGTTCGGGACCGGACCTCACCCGTGCGGGCGCTGGCACGAGCCCGGTCGTCACGTAGCGTCGTGGAAGACGGAGGTCGAGGGCATGTCCGCGCCGGTCAGCCCCGGAATCGTGACTACGCAGCGTCATCCGCCTCCGCCCCTGATCGCCGGCCCGGTCGACCCCATTCCCCCGGGGACGGCCGGGCCGGCCCATGCCGGGCAGCACTACGCTGGACCGCCGTGAGCTCCCCCGACGGCCCCGCCCCCGACGGACTGCGCGCCGTCGACGTGCTGACCGTCACGGCCGTCACCGACGTGACGCCGTCGGTCCGCCGGGTGCTCCTGACCGGCAGCCCGGACGCCGTCGCCGCCGCCGGCCCGACGGTGAACCTGCTGGTGCCCCGGGTGGGGGACGACGCACCCCGCTGGCCCAGGATCCAGCGGGACGGCCGGATCGTGTGGCCCGAGGGCAGCCACGGCATCGCGCTGCGCAGCTACACCGCGCGCCGTCAGGACCCGGCCGCCGGTGAGCTCGAGATCGACTTCGTGCTGCACGGCGACGGCCCGGCGGCCGCCTGGGCGGGGGCCGCCCGCCCCGGCGCCCTGCTCGGCGTCGCGGGCGCGGCGTCGCTGGCCGAACGGCCGGCCCGCTGGGTGCTCATGGTCGGCGACGAGACCGCACTGCCCGCGATCACCCGCCTGCTCGCCGCCGCCGATCCCGCGACGACCGGCGTCGCCTACCTCGAGGTGGCCGGGCCCGAGGAGGAGCAGCCGCTCGCCGCCCCGCCCGGGGTGGCGGTGCACTGGCTGCACCGCGACGGGACGCCGCCGGGGGAGAGCACGCTGCTCGTGGACGCCGTCGCCGGGCTCGACCGCCCGGAGACCGACGACCTCTTCGCCTGGGTCGGGGCGGAGTCCGCAGCGGTACGGGCCATCCGTGCCGACCTGCGCGGGCGGTGGGGCCTGAGCCGCGCGCAGCACCACGCGATCGGCTACTGGCGCCGGGGCCGCGCCATGTCCCCCGCCGGCTGACCCCGCACAGGGGGTTCACAGGTAGCGTCCAGTCCGGCGGCAGCCCGCGCCGTCACCCTGGAGGCATGACGGCACCCGCTCGTTCGACCGGAGGATCCGTGGCCGGAAGTCAGCAGACGCGCTCGCCGGAGGCCCGGCTGCTGGTGGTGGACGACGAGCCCAACATCCGCGAGCTGCTGTCGGCCAGCCTGCGCTACGCCGGCTTCGAGGTGACCACGGCCGCCGACGGCCAGCAGGCGCTCGCGCTGGCGGAGTCCTTCCGCCCGGACCTGCTCGTGCTCGACGTGATGATGCCGGGCCTGGACGGCTTCGGCGTCGTCCGCAGGCTGCGCGACTCCGGCCGGCGCACCCCGGTGCTCTTCCTCACCGCGCGGGACGCAGCCGAGGACAAGGTGTCGGGGCTGACCCTGGGCGGGGACGACTACGTCACCAAGCCGTTCAGCCTCGACGAGGTCATCGCCCGCATCCGCGCGGTGCTGCGGCGGACCACTGGATCGCCCCAGGCCGCCGACGCGCCGCGGCTGACCTTCGCCGACATCGAGCTGGACGAGGAGACCCACGAGGTGATCAAGGCGGGGCAGGTGATCAGCCTGTCCCCCACCGAGTTCAAGCTGCTGCGCTACCTCATGGCCAACGCGGGGCGCGTCCTCTCGAAGGCGCAGATCCTCGACCACGTGTGGAACTACGACTTCAACGGCGACGCGAACGTGGTCGAGTCCTACATCTCCTACCTGCGGCGCAAGATCGACACCACCGAGCCGCGGCTGCTGCACACCATCCGCGGGGTCGGCTACACCCTCCGCCTGCCGCGGGGAGCATGAGCGCACCCTGGCTCGCACCCGCCGGCAGCGGCCCGCGGGTGCCGCTGCGGGTCACCCTCGTGGCGCTGCTCGTCGCCCTCGTCGCGGTCGGGCTGGCCGCGACCGGGTTCGCCGCCACCTCGCTGCTCACCCACTACCTGCAGGACCAGCAGGACGAGGAGCTGCGCGCGAACGCGGAGAGCATCGCGACCAGCCCCCGCTGGGCGGCCACCTTCTGCGACAGCGGTAGCCGGTACCCCTCCGCGGAGCTGGTCGGCTGCCTGCTCCCCGCGCGGGGGGAGGTGCGGGTGTTCGCCGGCCCGCTGCAGGACACCGACCGGCTGCCCGACTTCGACCGGGTCGCCGCCCTGGCCGGGAAGCTGGGCAGCGGCAGCGCCGGGGCCCGGCCGGAGGCCGGGGACCAGCTGGCGTTCTCGGTCCGCGCCGACGACGGCAGCACCGTCTGGCGGATGGTCGCCGTCGGCCTCCCGGACGGCAACGCCGCCCTGTTCGGCAGCGACCTGACCGCCGACGAGAAGGTGATCACCCGCCTGGTGCGCATCGAGATCGTCGTCGGGCTGGGCGTGCTCACCGTCCTCGCTCTCGCCGGGTACGCGCTGGTGCGCAACAGCCTGCGGCCGCTCGCCGAGGTGGAGCGGACCGCGCAGGCCATCGCCGCCGGCGACCTCTCCCAGCGCGTGCCGGCCGGCGACGAGCGCACCGAGGTCGGGCGGCTGTCCCAGGCCCTGAACGGCATGCTCGCCCGCATCGAGAGCGCCTTCCGGGCACAGCAGGCCTCCGAGGCCGAGGCGCGGGGCTCCGAGGAGAAGATGCGCCGGTTCGTGGCCGACGCCAGCCACGAGCTGCGCACGCCCCTGACGTCGATCCGGGGCTTCGCCGAGCTGTACCGGCAGGGCGCCGTCCGGTCCGACGAGGAGATCACGCACCTCATGGCCAGGATCGAGGCGGAGGGCGCCCGCATGGGGCTGCTGGTCGAGGACCTGCTGCTGCTCGCCCGGCTCGACCAGCGGCGGCCGCTGACGCTCGCGCCGGTCGACCTCGCGCAGATCGCCGGCGACGCCGTCCACGACGCGCGGGCCGTGCAGCCGGACCGCCCGATCGGGCTGCACCTGGACGAGTCGCTCACCGACGCCCCCGTCGTCCTCGGGGACGAGGGCCGGCTGCGCCAGGTGGTGGGCAACCTGGTCACCAACGCGCTCACGCACACGCCGGGGGACGCCCGGGTGACGGTCTCGATCGGTGCCGACGCCGACCCCGGCGTCGTCCTGCTGCGGGTGAGCGACGAGGGCCCGGGCATGGATGCCGACGACGCCCGCCGGGCCTTCGAGCGGTTCTTCCGCGCCGACGCGGCACGGGCGCGCAGCGGTGATGCGGCCGGCGGCACCGGGCTCGGGCTGGCCATCGCCGCCTCGCTGGTCGAGGCGCACGGCGGCACCATCTCGCTGGACACGGCCCCGGGGCGCGGGGCGACGTTCACCGTGGCCCTGCACCGCAGCGGCCCTCCCGCGGTCGAGCCGGACGGGGCCACCGACCAGCCCGGCTGAGCCCGCCTGTCACCATTCGAACGTGACTTCGAACGACGGCGGCACGGGTTCCGACGCCGACCTGATGACCGCGACGACCGACCTGGGCGCCGCCCTCCGCGAGCTGATCGAGGCGTCGGTGACCACCAGCGAGCCCGCCGGCGAGGTGGCCGCTGCTGCGGAGCTCGTGCGCGCCGCCACCGCCCGCATCGCCGGCAGCCGCCGCCCGGCATCGCAGCTGCCCCGCCTCGACGACCCGTCCGAGGGCCTGCGCGTGTTCAACCCGGTCACCGGCATCGCCAACCCGCTCGCGCCCCCGCTGGTCGTGCGGCGCGAGGGCGACGGCGTCGTCGCCGAGACCACCCTCGGGCTGGCCTACGAAGGCCCGCCGACCTTCGTGCACGGCGGCATGAGCGCCCTGTTCATGGACCAGATGCTGGGCAGCGCCGCCGGCGCCGCGGGCCTGTGGGGCATGACCGCCCACCTGGAGCTCGACTACCGCGGCCCGCTGCCGCTGGAGACCCCGCTGGTACTGCGCGCCCGGGTCGAGTCGCACGAGGGGCGCAAGGCCTTCATCACCGGCACGATCGCGCTGGCCTCCGCCCCGGAGGAGATCCGCGTCGAGGCGCGCGGGCTGTTCATCATGCCGCGTCCGGAGAAGCAGGCCGCCTACTTCGGCGCCGTCACCGACGCGACCGGCCGGCACGCTCCGCCGCGCCGCCCCGGGGACGCCACCGCGCTGCAGCAGGACTGAGCGCGGTGGACGACGTCGCCGTCGCCGCCCGGGCCGCCCGCGCGGCGGCCGACGTGCTCCTCGGCCTCC
>NZ_LWUA01000103.1:0-3308 GCF_005222955.1 Blastococcus sp. CCUG 61487
CCCGCGGCGGCCCGCAGCACCGCGCCCGCGGCGGCCAGGACCAGGGGACCGGTCAGATCGCCGTCGGCCAGGCCGGCCCCGCGGGCGACCGCGTGCGCCAGCCCTGCCGCCAGCAGCACCAGCCCGGCGCTCTGGGCCAGCGCCGCCAGCGCGGCCCGCACCAGGGCGCCGGTCAGGCCGGGCACCCCGGCCAGCGCCCCCAGCGGTCCGCGGCCCGGAGGGGCCATAAGCGTGTTTTTGGCCCTCACGCCGGGACCGGCTCGGGCTGCACCGGGTCGGCGGTCAGCCGCTGGCGGAACACCCAGTAGGTCCACGCCTGGTAGCCCAGGACGACGGGCAGCCCGATCCCCGCAGCCCAGGTCATGACCGTGAGCGTGTAGTCGCTGACCGACGAGGCGGCGACCGTGACGTCGAAGGCGGCGTCGATCGTCGAGGGGAGGACGACGGGGTAGGCCGCCCCGAAGATCGTGGCCGCCGACGCGACGAGCATCAGCGCCCAGGCGGCGAACGCCGAACCCTCGCGGTCCAGCTTCATCCGGGTCCACGCCACGACGACGGCCAGTGCCGCGACCAGCCACAGCACCGCGGTGACCGGCGTGCCGTACCGCAGGTGCGTGATGCCCGCCCACGCCAGCAGCGGGAGCGCCGCGACCGGCGCCCAGCGCAGCGCGAACGCCCGCGCCCGCACCCGCACCTCGCCGTCGACCTTGAGCGCGAGGAACAGCGCGCCGTGCACCAGCGAGAAGCCGAGGACGGCGAGCGCGCCCAGCAACGCCGGCCAGGAGTAGCCGGCGAAGGGGCCGCCCACCCGGTTGCCGGCGGCGTCGATCGGCAGGCCCAGGGTCGTGGCGCCCAGCGCGGCGCCGATGCCGAGGGCGGCGATCACCGAGCCCGCGGTGATGATCCGCGTCCACGTCGCGTCCCACGCCTCGGTGTGGTGCGAGTGCCGCCACTCGAAGGCGACCGCCCGGATGATCAGGCCGAACAGCACGAGCACGAACGGCAGGTACATCGCCGGCAGCCAGGTCGCGTACCAGCCGGGGAAGGCGGCGAACACCGCGCCGACGGCGGTGATCAGCCAGACCTCGTTGCCGTCCCACAGCGGGCCGATGCTGCGCAGCATGAGGTGCCGGTCGGCGGGCTTGCGGCCGAGCACGGGCAGCAGCGCGGCGACGCCGAAGTCGAAGCCCTCGAGCAGCAGGAAGCCGGTCCAGAGCACCGCGACGGCGCCGAACCAGAGGATCTGCAGGTCCACGATCAGCTCCTGACCTCAGTAGGCGAACTGGAGGACGTCGTCGTCGGCACGGCGGCCGCCGTCGGGTGCGCCGCCGTCGGGTGCACCGCCGTCGGGTGCGCCGCCGTCCGGTGGCGGGCTGAAGCCCGGGGTGGGGTGGGCGTCCCCGGTGGTGACCCCGGCCCGCACGAACCGGCCGATCAGCCACAGCTCGACCACCGCCAGCGCGCCGTAGACGAGGGTCAGCGCGATCAGCGAGGTCCAGACCTCGCCGGCGCTGATGCCGGGGGAGACGGCCTGGGCGGTGAAGAAGTACACCTGGTCCTCGACCGGCACGTCGGGGTTCGGGTAGACGACGAACGGCTGGCGGCCCATCTCGGTGAAGATCCAGCCCGAGGCGTTGGCGATGAACGGCGCGGCCACCGCCAGCAGCGCCCCGTACACGCCGATCCGCGACGTCGGCACCCGGCCGCGGCGGGTGGCCCACAGCGCGTAGGCGGCGACCCCGGCCGAGAGCGCGCCCATGCCGATCATCAGCCGGAAGTTCCAGTAGGTGACCGCGAGCAGCGGCGCGTAGTCGATCGGCGTCCCGGCCAGGTCGCCGAACGCCGGCTCGTCGGGGTAGGTCTCGCCGTAGACCGCGGCGTACTCCGCCTGCAGCTCGTTCACCCCGGGGACGGCGGTGGAGAAGTCGCCGTGGGCGAGGTAGCTGAGGATGTACGGGATCGTGATCGAGTGGACGTCGTCGCACTCGTTCGAGCCGAACTTGCCGACGGCGAAGATCGAGAACGACGCCGGCGCCTCGGTCTCGCAGAGCGCCTCGGCGGAGCTCATCTTCAGCGGCTGCTGCTGGTACATGAGCTTGCCCTGCCAGTCGCCGGTGAGCGCGGTGAGCACGAAGGCGGCGAGGGAGACGTAGCCGCCCAGGCGGACCGACTGGCGCCAGACGCCGTGGTCGACGTCGGTCACCGGCTGCCCGGCCAGCTTGCGCTTGCGCAGGTGCCAGAGCCCGATGCCCACGAGCAGCGCGCCGGCGACCATGAGCGCGGCGACGATCGCGTGGCTGAAGGCGGCCAGCGCGGTGTTGTTGGTCAGGACGGCGAGGAAGTCGACCTGCACGGGGCGGCCGGTCTCGTCGTTCACCTCGACCCCGACCGGGTGCTGCATCCACGAGTTGGCGGCGATGATGAAGTACGCGCTGACGATCGAGCCGATGACCGCGGCCCAGAGCGCGGCCAGGTGCAGCTTCTTCGGGATCCGGCCCCAGCCGAAGATCCACAGGCCCAGGAACGTGGACTCGAGGAAGAAGGCGAGCAGCGCCTCCAGCGCGAGCAGCGAGCCGAACACGTCGCCGACGAAGCGCGAGTACTCACTCCAGGCGAGGCCGAACTGGAACTCCTGGACCAGGCCGGTGGCCACGCCGAGAACGAAGTTGATCAGGTAGATGCGGCCCCAGAAGCGGGTCATCCGCAGCCACTCGGGGTTGTCCGTGCGCACCCACATGGTGTGCATGACGGCGACCAGCACCCCGAGCCCGATGGTCAGCGGGACCATCAGGAAGTGGTAGACGGTCGTGATCCCGAACTGCCAGCGCGCGATCTCCAGCACGTCCACCGGCCACTCCTTCACAGCGACGGCGCCGCCGTCGTACGATCGACGCGTTCTTTCTACGCCACGTAGAAGACAAAGTTCTACGAAACGTAGAAGAAGCGGGTGTGATCCGCAGGACAGGAGGGCAGATGGCATCGCTCGGCGAGCTGGAGCGCGCGGTCATGGACCTGCTCTGGTCGGCCGACGGGCCGCTCGCGGCGCCGGCGCTGCGCGACGGCCTGGCCGACCGCGGCGTCGCCCTGACCACGGTGCACACCGTGCTGACCCGGCTGGAGCAGAAGGGCTTCGTGGTCCACGACGACGCCCGGCCGCGCCGCTTCTCGCCGCGCGCCAGCCGCGAGGAGCACGCCGCCGAGCTCATGCACGAGGTACTCGGCCAGGCCGCTGACCGGCAGGCGGTCCTGGCCCGGTTCGTCGGGACCGTGAACGAGGACGAGGCGCGGCTGCTGCGCGAGCTGCTCGC
>NZ_LWUA01000103.1:3360-3650 GCF_005222955.1 Blastococcus sp. CCUG 61487
GCTGCTGCGCGAGCTGCTCGCCGGCAGCTAGCACCCGACGTGCTGCCGGCCACCGCGTCCGCTCTCGCCGTCCTCGCTGCGCTGCTGGCGTGGCCGGTGCCGGCGCTGCTGGGCAGGGCCCGCTGGCCGGCGCGCGATCCGCTGGTGGCGCTGGTCTGCTGGCAGGCGATCGGCCTGGCGGGCGGGTTGTCGATCATCGGCGCGCTGCTGGTGCACGGGCTCTCGCCGTGGGGTCACTCGCTGCCCGAGGCCTGGTGGTCGTGGGTGCGCGGCGAGCCGGCCGGCGGTCC
>NZ_LWUA01000103.1:3725-4273 GCF_005222955.1 Blastococcus sp. CCUG 61487
CCGGCGGTCCGGTGCGGGGCGACCACTGGGTCACCCTGACCCTCGCCGCGGTGCTGGCGCTCCAGCTGCTCGGCGTCCTCCTGCTGTCGTGGTGGCGCACCGCGCGCACCCGCCGCCGGCACCGCCAGCTGCTGGAGCTCGTCGTCCGGCCGGCGGCGGCGCCCGACACCCGGCTGCTGGAGCATCCCGCGCCGGTCGCGTTCTGCATCCCCGGCGTGCAGCCCCTGCTCGTGCTGTCGTCCGGGATGGTCGAGGAGCTGGCCGAGGACGAGCTGGCCGCCGTCGTCGCGCACGAGCGGGCGCACCTCGCCGAGCACCACCACCTGCTCCTGCTGCCGTTCGTCGCGTGGGAGGCGGCGCTGCCGGTGCTGCCCGCGGCCGGGCAGGCGCACAGCGCGGTGCGCGAGCTCGTCGAGATGCGCGCCGACGACGTCGCGTTGCGGGCGCTCGAGGGCCCCGAGCCACGACGCACGCTGGCCCGGGCGATCGTGGCCGCGGCGGAGGGCGCCGGGGGAGCGGCGGAGGTGCCCGGCGGGGCGACTGGCGGT
>NZ_LWUA01000104.1:0-248 GCF_005222955.1 Blastococcus sp. CCUG 61487
CAGGCCGGCCTGCGCGGCGGCCGGCAATCCGCAGCGGGGACAGGGCCCGGCCCCGACGTCGCCGGTGGGCCGGCCGCACACCGGGCACGGCGGTGCCCACGGCGCTCCGGGCGAGGTCATGCCCGCATCCTCGCGCGGTGGTGGACCGCGGAGCCGGGAACGGCGCGGAACACGCCCGTGCGGGGGATGCCGTCGATGTCACCCCGTAACAGTTCGAGGTGCCGTGTACCGAGCGCCTACTCTGGGAT
>NZ_LWUA01000104.1:318-5817 GCF_005222955.1 Blastococcus sp. CCUG 61487
GGCCGCAACGGCGCCGGCAAGACCACGACGCTGACGACCCTCGCCGGTGAGCGGCTCCCGCACGCCGGCAAGGTCGACGTGTCCGGCGAGGTGGGCTACCTCCCGCAGGACCCCCGCAGCGGCGACCTCGACATCACCGCCAGCGACCGCGTCCTGTCCGGGCGGGGGCTGGACGTGCTGCGCAACCAGATGGTCAAGGCGCAGATCGCCATGGCCGAGCCCGCCGACGACGACGAGCGGGACCGGGTGGTGCGCCGCTACGGCCGGCTCGAGGACCAGTTCGCCGCCCTGGGCGGCTACGCCGCGGAGAGCGACGCCGCCCGCATCTGCACGAACCTCGGCCTGCCCGACCGGGTGCTGGCCCAGCCGCTGCGCACCCTCTCCGGTGGTCAGCGCCGCCGGGTCGAGCTCGCCCGCATCCTCTTCTCCGACGCGGACACGCTGCTGCTCGACGAACCGACCAACCACCTCGACGGCGACTCGATCACCTGGCTGAAGGGCTTCCTCGCCAGCCACCGCAGCGGCCTGGTCGTGATCAGCCACGACGTCGAGCTGCTGGACGCCGTCGTCAACAAGGTCTGGCACCTGGATGCCAACCGCGCGACCGTCGACATCTACAACCTCGGCTGGAAGCCCTACCTGCAGCAGCGGGAGACCGACGAGCGGCGCCGCAAGCAGGAGCGGGCGAACACCGAGCGCAAGATCGACACGCTCACCGCCCAGGCGGACAAGATGCGCGCCAAGGCCACCAAGGCCCGGGCCGCGAAGAGCATGGACAAGCGCGCCGAGCGGCTCGCCGCCGGGCTGGCCGAGGTCCGCGTGCAGGACAAGGTCGCCAAGCTGCGCTTCCCGACGCCGGCGGCCTGCGGCAGGACCCCGCTCACCGCGGAGGGCCTGTCGAAGAGCTACGGCTCGCTGGAGATCTTCACCGACGTCGACCTGGCGGTGGACCGCGGCGCACGGGTCGTCGTCCTCGGCCTCAACGGCGCGGGCAAGACGACGCTGCTGCGGCTCCTCGCCGGGACCGAGCTGCCGGACACCGGCGAGGTCAAGGCCGGGCACGGGCTGCGGGTGGGCTACTACGCCCAGGAGCACGAGACCCTGGACATGGACCGCTCGCTGATCGAGAACATGCGGGCGGCCGCCCCGGACAGCACCGACACCGAGCTGCGGCGCATCCTCGGCGCCTTCCTGTTCTCCGGGGAGACCGTCGACCAGCGCACCGGCACGCTCTCCGGCGGTGAGCGCACCCGGCTGGCGATGGCGACGCTCGTCGTCTCCGGCGCCAACGTGCTGCTGCTCGACGAGCCGACCA
This sequence comes from Blastococcus sp. CCUG 61487, assembly GCF_005222955.1. Classification (GTDB taxonomy): domain Bacteria; phylum Actinomycetota; class Actinomycetes; order Mycobacteriales; family Geodermatophilaceae; genus Blastococcus. The sequence goes on from NZ_LWUA01000104.1 coordinate 1,634, forward strand.
ACAACCTCGACCCGGCCAGCCGCGAGCAGGTGCTGGACGCGCTGCGCACCTACGCCGGCGCGATCGTGCTCGTCACCCACGACGAGGGCGCCGTCCGAGCCCTGGACCCGGACAAGGTCATCCTGCTGCCCGACGGCACCGAGGACGCGTGGAGCGAAGACCTGGCCGACCTGGTCGAGCTCGCCTGAGGAGGCACGATGGCCGGCTGGGACGACGTGCGGCGCATCGCGCTCGACCTGCCCGGCGTGGTCGAGGAGGACAACGGGCGCACCCTGTCGTGGCGCGTCGGTAGCACGGCGTTCGCCTGGCAGCGGGTGCTGCGGCGGGCGGAGCGGGAGCTGCTGGGCGGCACCGCTCCCGAGGGTCCGGCGCTGGGGCTGCGCACCGCGGACCCCGCCGTCGTCGACGCGCTCGTCCTGGCGCAGCCGGACGTCTACTTCACCGTCGCCGGCTACGGCGTGCACCCGATGGTGCTGCTGCGCGTCGAGGCCGCGGCGGTCGAGGAACTCGACGAGGCGCTCACCGAGGCGTGGCTCTGCCGGGCACCCCGCCGGCTGCGCGAGGAACTGCTCGGCGGGTGATCGCTTCGCGTCGCGCGGGTCGGGGGACTGGGTGATCATGTCTGCACGGATGCGGGGGTCCACCCCCGTGTGCCGGACGCTGTCACCGGAGGGGAGACATGGCCGACTCGAGCACTGCGGACCTGGGCAAGGGCAAGCGCATCACCGGCGGCGACCGGAGCACGCTCGCCGCCGAGCTGCGCAAGCGCTACGACGAGGGCGAGAGCATCCGCTCGCTCGCCGAGTCGACCAAGCGCTCCTACGGCTTCGTCCACCGGCTGCTGTCGGAGTCCGGCGCCACCCTGCGCAGCCGCGGGGGCGCCAACCGGAATAGTAAGAAGGCGTGACCTCACCGAACACGCCCGACGGATTCGTCCGGACCTCCCGGGACGGCGCCGTCCTCACCGTCACCCTCGACCGGCCCGAGCAGCTCAACGCGCAGACGCCGGCGACCTGGGCCGCGCTCGCCGCCGTCGGCGACTCGCTCGACGACGACGTGCGGGTGGTCGTCCTCCGCGGCGCGGGCCGCTCGTTCTCCGCCGGCCTGGACCGCAGCCTGTTCGACCCGCAGCCGAACACCGACGGCGGCCTCGGTGACCTGGGCCGTGCGCCGGCCGAGGAGGCCCAGCAGCGGATCCGCGAGTACCAGCGCGGCTTCCGGTGGCTGCGGCAGCCCGGCATCGTGTCGATCGCCGCCGTCCAGGGGCACGCCATCGGCGCCGGCTGCCAGCTCGCGCTCGCCTGCGACCTGCGCGTCCTCACCGACGACGCGCAGCTGCGGCTGCCCGAGCCGACGCTGGGCCTGGTGCCCGACCTGACCGGCACGAGCAACCTCGTCGAGCTGGTCGGCTACTCGCGGGCGATGGAGATCTGCCTGACCGGCCGCCCGGTCGGCGCGGCCGAGGCGCACGCGATGGGGCTGGCCAACGCCGTCGTCCCTGCGGACGGGCTCGACGCCGCGGTCGCCCGGCTGGCCGAGGCGCTGCTTGCGGTGCCGGTCGCCGCCAGCCGGGCCACGGCGGCCCTCGTCCGCTCGGCGGTGCGCAACGACCCCGAGACCCAGGACGCCGCCGAGGCCGCCGCGCAGGTGCAGCGGCTCCGGGACCTGGCCGGCGGCCGCTGATCCGGAACAAGCGCCGTCCCGGACGATGTTGGCCGGATGGCCGGCTCGTCCCGTCGGCCTGACGGAGGGAGGCGGTGCAGGTGGGTCCCCCCATGACCAACATGGCGGCGATGCGCTCCTTCCGGCGTGATCCGTCGGTGGTCGGGCGCAAGCTGCCGCCGGGGACGGTGCGGCGGATCCTCGAGGTCGCCCGCCCCTACCGCCGCGACCTGGGTTTCTTCCTCGCGCTCGTGGTCGGCTCGTCGCTGATCGGCGTGATCACGCCGCTGCTCGCCGGTGACATCGTCAACCGCATCGCCGGCCTGGAGGGCACGGCCGGCGACATCGTCCGGATCGCGCTGTTCATCGCCGGCCTGGCCGTCGTCGACGCCGCGATCCAGCTGGCCAACCGCTGGTACTCCGCCCGGATCGGCGAGGGCGTCATCTACGACCTGCGCAGCCGGGTGTTCGAGCACGTCCAGCGGATGCCGGTCGCCTTCTTCACCCGCACGCAGACCGGTGCCCTGGTCAGCCGGCTCAACAACGACGTCGTCGGCGCCCAGCAGGCGTTCACCTCGACGCTGTCCGGCGTGGTGTCCAACGTGATCGGCCTGGTGCTGACCGGGGCGGTCATGCTCACGCTGTCCTGGCAGATCACCCTGCTGTCGCTGGTGATGGTGCCGTTGTTCGTCCTGCCCGCGCGGCGGATCGGCAGCCGGCTGCAGGAGATCACCCGGGAGTCCTACGAGCTCAACGCGTCGATGAACGCGACGATGACCGAGCGCTTCAACGTCGCCGGCGCGCTGCTGGTGAAGCTGTTCGGTCGTCCGGACGCGGAGGCGCGGTCGTTCAGCGGTCGCGCCGCCCGCGTGCGCGACATCGGCGTCCTGTCGGCCATGTACGGCCGGTTCTTCTTCACCGCTCTCACCCTGGTCGCCTCGCTGGCAACGGCGCTGGTCTACGGGCTGGGCGGCTGGCTGGCCTTCACCGGCTCGCTGAGCCCCGGCGACGTCGTGGCCCTCGCCCTGCTGCTGTCGCGGCTCTACGGCCCGCTGACCGCGCTGGCGAACGTCCGGGTCGACGTCATGAGCGCGATGGTGAGCTTCGACCGGGTCTTCGAGGTGCTGGACCTGCCGCCGATGATCCGCGAGGCCGACGACGCCGTCCCCGTCCCCGCCGACGACAGGTCGATCGAGTTCCACCGGGTCCAGTTCAGCTACCCGTCGGCCGAGGACGTGTCGTTGCCGTCACTGGAAGAGGTCTCGCTGCCCGAGCACGGCGGGCCGGTGGACGTGCTCCACGACATCAGCTTCCGGGTCGAGCCGGGCCAGCTGGTGGCCCTCGTCGGGCACTCCGGGGCGGGGAAGTCGACCATCGCCAACCTGGTGCCGCGGCTGTACGACGTGACAGGCGGCTCGGTCTGCGTGGGCGGGCTCGACGTGCGCCGGGCGACGCTGGACTCGCTGCGGGACGCCATCGGCGTGGTCAGCCAGGACGCGCACCTGTTCCACGACAGCATCCGCGCCAACCTGCTCTACGCCCGGCCGGAGGCCACCGAGGAGCAGTTGTGGGAGGCGCTCGAGGGGGCGCGGATCGCCGAGCTCGTCCGCTCGCTGCCCGAGGGGCTGGACACCGTCGTGGGCGACCGCGGCTACCGGATGTCCGGCGGGGAGAAGCAGCGGCTGGCCATCGCCCGGGTGCTGCTCAAGGCGCCGGGGATCGTCATCCTCGACGAGGCCACCGCGCACCTGGACAGCCAGTCGGAGGCCGCCGTGCAGCAGGCGCTGGACACTGCCCTGTCCGGCCGGACGGCGCTGGTGATCGCCCACCGGCTGTCCACCGTGCGCAGCGCCGACCGGATCCTGGTGGTGGACGGCGGTCGCATCGTGGAGTCGGGTACGCACGCAGAGTTGCTGGCGCTCGGAGGTCGGTACGCCGACCTCCACCGCACCCAGTTCGCCGACGGCGAGCGTCGGACGGTCAGCTCGGTCTGAGCACTACCGTCACTTCCGTGACATCCGCGCATCCGCACGACGCCCAGCTCCGTTCGCTCTACGCCGCCTACCTCGACGGCTGGAACCGGAGGAGCGGCGCGGCGGTGGCGGCCTGCTTCGCTGACGACGGCGACATCGTCGGCTACGACGGCACGCACCACCACGGGCGGCTGTCGATCGCGGCGCACCTGCGGCAGGTCTTCGGCAGCCACCAGACGGCGTCCTACGTCGCCGTCGTCAGGTCCGTGCGCGCGGTGGCCGACGGGGTGGCGCTGCTGATCGCGCACGCCGGGATGATCCCGCCGGGGGCCTCCGACGTGGAGCCCCGCTTCCACACCGTGCACACCATGGTCGCCGTCGACGAGGGCGCCGGCCGGTGGCGGATCCAGCTGCTGCAGGCGACCCCGGCCGCGTGGCACCAGCACCCCGAGGCCCTCGACGTCCTCACCGAGGAGCTCCGCGCCCTGCTCGCGCCGCAGTGACCCCCGCTCTTCCGCGGAGGAGCAGGGGTCAGACATCCCATGGTCC
>NZ_LWUA01000105.1 GCF_005222955.1 Blastococcus sp. CCUG 61487
ACACCGGAGGCCCTTACATGAGCCGAGGCGTCCGGCCGCGGGTCAGGTGAGCGGCGCGGATGCTTGGTCGCGCAGGTAGCGCTCGACGTCGTCGGCGACGAGGGGTGCCTGCGCCGTCTCGTCGGCCAACCGGATGCTCCGCCCGATGACCACCGCCAGGGGGGCGGCCAGCAGCGCCCACACGGTCCCTGCGGTGATCACGATGGCCATGACCTATTCCTACGGGCGTGATCGTCATTCTCCGTGATCCCACGCGGGCAGAAAGTGACGAACTGGTCCGCTGCCCGGGCAGCGGGTCACCGAACTGCTACATCCCCGAACGCACCTCGCCGCACCGCCAAGCGTAGAGACCGTCCGGCCCCTGCGGGTTGTCGCCGATCCTGCGGAACCGGTGGACGTATCACAGCCAGGCATCAGCCCGATATCTGCCGGGCCGCGCGAGAGCAGCCGTCAGGCGGTCCTCGAGACATCGGGGGACGGCGGCGCGAGGGGACGGTCTCGACGGCGGCCGGCTCAGACATCCCATGGTCCTTG
>NZ_LWUA01000106.1 GCF_005222955.1 Blastococcus sp. CCUG 61487
GCCGCGTCGGCCAGCGCACCGGTCAGCTCGGCCTCGGCGCCCGACCCGCGGCCGGGCCGGTGGTCCCGTCGGTGCAGTGGGCGGCGAGCGCGGCGGCGACGGCCCGCACGTCGGCGGTCAGCCGCTCGGTCGCCGCCCGGCGGACGCCCACCCGGCGGGTGAGCTCCGCCCGCAGCTCGGTGAGCCCGACGCCGGTGCGCGCCGAGGTGGCGACGATCGGGGTGTCGGCCAGCCCCTCGCCGTCGAGCAGCCGGCGCAGGTCGGCCAGGCAGGCCGCGGCCGCCTGCTCGTCGAGCCGGTCGATCTGGTTGAGCACGACGACCAGCACGCCCGCGTGCCCGGCCATCGGTGCCAGGTAGCGCTCGTGCACGGCGGCGTCGGCGTACTTCTGCGGATCGAGCACCCACACGAGGACGTCGACCAGCTCGACCAGCCGGTCGACCTCGAGCCTGTGCTCGAGCCGGACGCTGTCGTGGTCGGGCAGGTCGAGCAGCACGAGCCCGTCCAGCGCCGGGTCGGCGTCGGCGATCCGGTGCCGCCGCGGCACCTCCAGCCAGTCGAGCAGCCGGTCGGCGCCGGCCTCGCCCCAGACCGAGGCGTGCGCGACCCCGGTGGTCGGCCGGCGCACCCCGGGCGTGCTCACCTCGGCGCCGGAGAGCGCGTTGAACAGCGTGGACTTGCCGCTGCCGGTGGCGCCGGCCAGCGCGACGACGGTGGCGTCGCCGAGCGCCTCCCGGGCGCCGGCCTTGGCCAGCAGCGTGCGGGCGCGCGCGACGTCGGGCACGTCCAGCCGGCCCTCGGCGACCTCGACCGCCTCGCGCAGCGCCGCGAGGCGGTCGGTCAGCGGCAGCCCGCCGCGGTTCCGCCGGCTCACCGCTGCGCCCGCCGGGCCGCGCTCAGCTCGGCGCCGCCGCCCGCAGGTCGTCGATGCTGCCGGGCGGGGGCGCGGCCGCGTCCACCAACGCGTCGAACCGCTGCCGCTCGCCGGTGAGCAGCCGGTCGGTGCGCTGCTCCAGGTCCTTGCGGGCCCGGGCGGCGAGCGCCCGCACGGCGGAGTCGCCGAAGACGGCCTCGAGCACCCGCTGTCCCACCGCGGTGGTGCCGCCGGCCACCGCGACTTCACCGCCGGTCAGCCCGCCGGTCGAGGCGAAGACCGCGACCATGACCACGGCCCCCGCGCCGCTGACGCCCCAGG
>NZ_LWUA01000107.1:0-196 GCF_005222955.1 Blastococcus sp. CCUG 61487
TCGCGGCCACCTCGGCGTCGGAGGCGGCCTCGCCGCCACGGGTCAGGAGCCGGAGCACGGGGCCGTGCTCCGGCAGGGGCACGGGGAGCCCGGGCGGGGTGGAGTCGGTCGCGCCCTCGGCGAGGATCTGCTTGACGATGCGGTCCTCGAGCGAGTGGAAGGTGATGACCGCGACCCGGCCGCCCACGGCGAGCGC
>NZ_LWUA01000107.1:224-6667 GCF_005222955.1 Blastococcus sp. CCUG 61487
GCCCGCTCGAGGACGCCGAGCTCGTCGTTGACCTCGATCCGCAGCGCCTGGAACGTGCGCTTGGCGGGGTGCCCGCCGGTGCGGCGGGTCGCGGCCGGGATGGCGTCGCGGACCAGGTCGGCCAGCCGGGCGGTGCTGGTGAAGGGTTCGCGGGCCCGCTCGCGGTCGATGGCGGCGGCGATCCGGGAGGCGAACCGCTCCTCGCCGTAGACCCGCAGCACGCGGGCCAGCTCCTTCGGCGGATAGGTGTTGACGATCTCGGCGGCGGTGCGTCCGGTGCCGGGGTCCATCCGCATGTCCAGCGGGGCGTCGGCAGAGTAGCTGAAGCCGCGCTCGGCCTTGTCCAGCTGCAGGGAGGAGACGCCCAGGTCGAACAGGACCGCCTGCACCTCGGCGATGCCGAGCCGGTCGAGGACGTCGGGCAGCTCGTCGAAGACGGCGGGGACCAGCGTGGCGCGGTCGGTGTGGCCGGCGGCCTCGATCCGGCGGGCGGCCTCGGCGCGCGCCTCGGGGTCCCTGTCCAGGCCGATCAGCCGGAGCCCGGGATGGAGGTCGAGCAGCGCGATCGAGTGGCCGGCCAGGCCCAGGGTGGCGTCGACGAGCACGGCGCCGGGGGCGGCGCAGGCGGGGCCGAGCAGCTCGCCGATGCGGTCGAGCAGGACGGGCACGTGCACGGGAGGGCGCGCGGGCTCCGGCGCCGCAGCATCCGTGCTGCTCATCGTTCCTGCCTTCCGAGGTCCGGTCGTGCTCCGGAGATGGTGCCGCGGGTGCCGCCCCTCGAGGGGACGCGGCGGTTCCGGTGGGGCGGGGTGGGGCGAGTGGGGTGCAGTGGGGCGGAATTCCGTCCGGAGCGGTTCCTCGGCCCCCGCGGGGCGTCGCCTGGCGTCGGGGAAGAGCGCCAGGTGGCGCCCCGCGGGAGCGCGGGGAGGTCGCCGACCCGTCCGGGGAGGGGCTCCGGGGAGGGATGGACCCAGCAGCGGGGAAGGCAGCTGGGGCCGGTCCGGTCGAGCCGCGGGGAAGGCGGCTCGTTCGGTTGCTCGCCGGCGCCCGGTGGGGGCGGGTGGGGCGGCCTTCGCGGGATCACGACAGCGTCGGCATCCCCTCGCTCTCCAGGTCGGCGTACGCGGCCTCCAGTTCGGCCACGTAGGCCTCCCAGTTGCCGGCGTCCCAGATCTCGAAGCGGGTGTCCACACCGACGACGACGACGTCGCGGTCCAGCCCGGCGTACTCGCGCAGGCTGGCGGGGATGGTGATGCGGCCGGTCTTGTCCGGCTCGATCTCGACCATCGACCCGAAGCTCATGCGCGCAGCCATGCGGGCGCGGGCGGTGTCCGAGGGCGCCATGGCGGCCATCGCGGCGCTCTGCTCGGCGACCCGGGCCATGGTCAGGCCGTAGACGCAGCGCTCCTGGCCCTTCTTGATCACCATGCCGTCGGCCACCTGGTCGCGGAAGCGCACAGGGAGGGCGAGCCGGCCCTTCTCGTCCAGGCGCAGGGGGTAGCTGCCGACGAACACCGGATCACCCCCTGCATCAGTCCTCCCATGGCTCGTCAGCGACCCCTGACCGGTCCCTGCCTCCCCACCGGACGACACAGTAACCCACTACGCCCCACTGGACACCACTCCGCACCGTGTCGGGGCCACGCTCCCCACCGCTCCCCCACCGCGGACGGGCCCTCCGGCGGCCGGCGCCACGTACCGTGTTCGGTGTGACGGAGGTGACGCGCACGTCCGACGGCACCGCCGGGCCGCCGGTCGACGTCGCCGCGGCGGCCGGCCGGATCGCCGCGAACGTGGGCCGGGTCGTCCAGGGCAAGGACTCCGTCGTCCGGCTGACCCTCGTGACGCTGCTCGCCGAGGGCCATCTGCTCGTCGAGGACGTGCCCGGCGTCGGGAAGACGACGCTGGCCAAGGCGCTGGCCGCCTCCATCGACGCCACGGTCCGCCGGATCCAGTTCACGCCCGACCTGCTGCCGAGCGACGTGACCGGGGTGGCGGTCTACGACCAGGAGTCCCGGGAGTTCGAGTTCAAGCCGGGCGCGATCTTCGCCAACGTCGTCGTGGCCGACGAGATCAACCGCGCCTCGCCGAAGACCCAGTCGGCGCTGCTCGAGTGCATGGAGGAGCGGCAGGTCACCGTCGACGGCGTGAGCTACGAGCTCGCCCGGCCGTTCCTCGTCATGGCCACGCAGAACCCGTTCGAGATGGAGGGCACCTACCCGCTGCCCGAGGCGCAGCGGGACCGCTTCACCACCCGGGTCTCCATGGGCTATCCCGACCGCGACGCCGAGCTCGCCATGCTGGACGAGCGCGCCACGACCGATCCGCTGGCCGGCCTGCAGCCGGTGGCCGACGCCGCGACGGTCCGCGACCTGGTCACCGCCGTGGGCCGGCTGCACGTCTCCGAGGCGGTGCGCCGCTACGTCGTCGACCTCGTCGAGGGGACCCGCCGGTCCCCTCAGCTGCGGCTCGGCGCCTCCCCGCGCGCCGGGCTGCAGCTGCTGCGAGCGGCCCGCGCATCGGCGGCGGTGGCCGGCCGCGACCTGGTGCTGCCCGACGACGTCAAGGAGCTGGCCGGGCCCGTGCTGGCCCACCGCCTGCTGCTGACCCCCGACGCCGCCGCGGGGGGGCGCACGGCCGAGCAGGTGGTGGCCGAGCTCGTGGCGACCCTCCCGGTCCCCCGCGGACGCTGACCGGCGTGGCCGCGCCCGGACGCCCGCGCACCGCGCTCACGCGCCGGGGACGCGGGTTGCTCGCGGCCGGGCTCACGCTCCTCGCCGTCGGCGCCCTGCTCGGCGAGCAGCCGATGGTGCAGCTGGCCACGTTCGTCCTCGTCCTGCCCCTGCTGTCGGCGTTCGTGGTCTCCCGGGAGCGCTTCCGGATCGCCGTCCAGCGGACGGTGACCCCGGCTCGGGTCTCCCGCGGCCAGGCCGCCGAGGTGGTGCTCGAGGTGTCCGCCGCCGACCGGCGCGCCACCGGGATCTGGCTGCTCACCGAGCAGCTGCCGGAGGCGCTCGGTCCTGCGCCCCGGTTCACCGTCACCAGGCTGGCCACCGGCAGGGGGACGGCGCTGCGCTACCGGGTCGTCCCCGCCCGGCGCGGCAGGTACGCCCTCGGGCCGTTGCGGGTACGCGTGGTCGACCCCTTCGGCCTGGTGGAACGCAGCACCACCGGCACCAGCGGCGGGACGCTGCTCGTCGTCCCGCGGGTGCAGCCCCTGGGCCCGACCGGTCCGACCGACGGTCGGGACGACGGCGAGGGCGCACGGCGCTCGATCGCGGTGCACGGCGAGGACGACGTGAGCATCCGCGAGTACCGCCGCGGCGACGACCTGCGCAAGGTGCACTGGCGGGCGACCGCGCGCACCGGGGAGCTGAAGGTCCGGCTCGAGGAGCGCCCGTGGCGGGCGCGCACGACGATCCTGCTGGACACCCGCGCTCCGGCGCACCTCCTCTCGCGACGGCGCGACGCCGAGGTGGACGACAGCCTGGAGTGGGCGGTGGAGGCCGCCGCCGGCATCGCCGTCGAGCTGACCCGGCGCGGCACGGAGGTGCGGATCGTCACCGAGTCCGGCGAGCTCGTGGGCGCCGTCGGCACCGGCGGGAGCCGGTCCGGCGAGCTGCTCGACCGGCTCGCCACCGTGGCGGCGTCGCGGCGGACCGAGCTCGGCTCGGGCCTCGAGGCGGTGAGCCGCGGCGGCGGTGACGGACAGGTCGTCTGCCTGCTCGGCGCACTCGGCCCGGGCGACCTCATCCGGTTGGCCAGGATCCGGCAGGGGTCGACGGCGGCGTTCGCCGTGCTCCTCGACCTCGGGAGCTGGGCGGCGTCGGTCCAGGGGCAGCGGGCCGGCGGCTCCGCCGCGATGACGGCGCTGGCCGACCAGCGCGCGGAGGCGGCCGCGGTGCTGCGGGCGGCGGGCTGGCAGGTCGCGGTGGCCCGGGCGGGCGACCCCCTCCCCCAGGTCTGGGCCGCGCTGGCCGGCCGGCCCGTCCCGTCCGGCGCGGGAGCCGCCTCGTGACGGGGACGGTGCGCGACGCGCTGCGCGACGTGGACGTGCGGACCCCGGTCGCGGCCGCCGTCGCCACCCTGCTCGGCGCGCTGGCGCTCGCCCCCGTCTTCGCCGCGGGCGCCTGGCTGCGGCCGGCGGTGGACGTCGTGCTCGTCGTCCTGGCCGCCGGGCTCGCGCTGCGGGCGGCCGGAGCCGTCGTCGAGTCCCGTGCCGACCGGCCGCTGCCCGGGTGGCTCGCCGGCCTCGCCACCGTCCTCGTGCCGGTGGGCCAGCTGGCGGCGCTCGCCGCCTACCTGACCGCCCGGTTCGCGCCCGACGAGGCGATGGCCGGCGTCGTCCCCACCGGCGCGAGCACCGCCGACCTGCTGGACGTCCTGGCCGCCGGCGCCGACGAGGTCCGCGAGCAGGTCGCCCCCGCCCTGCCCGTGACCGGCCTGCTGGCGCTCGTCGCCGTCTTCGTCGGGCTGGTCGCCGTCCTGGTCGACCTGGTCGCCGTGGCCGGGCGCCAGGGCGGCGTCGCCGGGCTGGCGCTGCTGGCCCTGTTCTGCGTGCCGGTGTTCACGCTGACCGGCGGGATCGGCCTGCTGCCGGTGGTCGCGCCCGCGGCCGGCCTGGCCCTGCTGCTCTGGGCCGACCAGGCCCGGCGGATCACGGGCATCCGGGTCGGTGGGGTGCGCGGCGCCGGGGCCGGGCGCGCCACGCGCATCGCGCTGGCCGCGCTCGTCGTCGGCGTCCTCGGCGGCGGGCTGCTCCCGACGCTGTCGGAGGGATGGCTCGAGCAGGGGTCGGGTGGGCCGTCGTCCACCGGGACCGCGCTGAACCCGATGGCGACCATGGTGGGGCAGCTCTCGCTCCCCGACCCGGTGGACCTGCTCCGGGTGGAGACCGACGACGAGGACCCGGGGTACCTGCGGGCGGTCACGGTGGACCACTACGACGCGGCCGGCGGGTGGTCGCTGGCCGGCCTGTCGGCGCAGCTGCCGCTGGACGCCGAGCTGCCGGTGGAGCACCCGCCGGTGATCGGCCGCCCGGTCGCGGCGGCGATCGAGGTCCTCGACCACGACGACAGGTTCCTGCCGATGCCCGTCTCGCCCACCGAGGTGCGCATGGAGGGCGGCGGGAAGGGGTGGTGGTTCGACCCGACGTCCGGCACCGCCGTCGGGCACCGGGTGACCACCGAGGACCGGCGCTACGAGGTGACCGCGACGGAGGCCCGCCCCACGCCGGAGCTGCTGGCGGCCGCGCCCCCGCTGGAGGAGTTCCACCCGCTGCAGATGCGCTACACCGCGCTGCCCGAGCTCGACGAGCGGGTGACCGGCCAGGTGGCCGAGCTCGTCGACGGCGTCGACGGCGGCTACGACCGCGTCCGGCGGATCCTCGACTTCCTCACCGACCGGCGCAACGGCTTCCGCTACGCGCTGTCGACGCTGCCGGGCACCAGCGGGGACGACCTCGTCAACTTCCTCGCCGAGCGGCAGGGCTACTGCGAGCAGTACGCCGGGGCCATGGCGGTCATGGTGCGCGCCGCGGGCATGCCGGCGCGGGTGGCGCTCGGGTACACGCCCGGCACGCGCGAGGACGACGGCAGCCGGATCGTCACCACCGACGACGCGCACGCCTGGGTCGAGGTGTACTTCGTCGGGGTCGGCTGGGTGCCCTTCGACCCCACGCCCATCGACCGCGACCGGCGGGCCGACCTGCCGTGGGCGCCGCGGTTCGCCCTCGAGGACCGCCCGGACATCGCGGCGCTGCCCGCCCCCGCGCCGGGGCTGGGCGCCGAGTCGCAGATCCCCGAGGTGGACCTGGGCCTGGGCGACCTCGGGGGCGCCGCCGACGCGGGCGCCGAGGACTCGCGCACCTGGCCGCTCGTCGTCGGGTTCGGCCTGCTCGCGGCAGGGATGGGTGTCGCGCCCGCCGGGCTGCGGCTGCTGCAGCGACGTCGCCGGCTGGCCGACGGCTCCGCCACCGCCCTGTGGGACGAGCTGACCGCCACCGCCGACGACCTCGGGGTGACGCGGGATCCGGCCTGGACGCCGCGCGAGGCCGGGCGGGCGCTCGCCGGGCGGATGCCGGCGGGGCCGGGGGCCGCGGCGGTCGGCCGGCTGGCGCGCGCGGAGGAACGGGCGAGCTACGGCCCCGCGACGTCCGGCCAGGACGAAGGGCTGGACGGCGCGCTGCGCGAGGCGCGGCGTGCGCTGGCCGGCAGCGTCGATAGCCGGGAGCGGCTGCGGGCGGCTTTCTGGCCGGCGTCCCTGGTCGCGGACGTGCGCGGGCGGGTGGGCGGCTGGTCGGCGCGGCTGCCGCGGTTCTGGCGGCGGGACGCCCGCCGGGCCTGACGCTCCGGTCTCGCGCGGTGCGGTGCGCTACTGGTCGTAGCGGCGGCGGAAGCGCTCCTCGAGGCGGTTCTTCAGCGGCTGGCGGCCGCCGCGGTTCC
>NZ_LWUA01000108.1 GCF_005222955.1 Blastococcus sp. CCUG 61487
CGCCGGGCGTCGTCCCGAGAGCGGGCCGGGGGCGCCGGCGACGGCCGCGGCCGAGCGCGCGGTGCGGTGCCGCGCGTACCAGGCCAGGCCCACGACGGCGGCCCCCACGCCCACCGCCGCGCCGGTGATGACCGGCGTCGTGGGGGAGGGGAAGCGCGAGCGCAGGCTCACCGGCCGCTCGAAGCGCAGCACCGGCCAGCCGTTCTTCAGGGCCGCCTTGCGCAGGGCGCGGTCGGGGTTGACCGCGGTCGGGTGCCCGACGGCCGAGAGCATCGGCAGGTCGGTGATCGAGTCGCTGTAGGCGTAGCAGTCGGCGAGGTCGTAGCCGCCCTCGGCGGCCAGCGCGCGGATCGCCTCGGCCTTGTTCTCACCGTAGGCGTAGTACTCGATCTCGCCGGTGTAGCGGCCGTCGACGGTCACGAGGCGGGTGGCGACGACCCGGTCGACGCCGAGCATCTCCCCGATCGGCTCCACGATGTCGGCGCCGCTGCTGGACACGATGACGATCTCGTGGCCGGCGGCGCGGTGCTCCTCGATGAGGTCGGCGGCCTCGGCGTAGACCAGCGGGTCGACGATCTCGTGCAGGGTCTCGCGGACGATCTCGTGCACCGTGGCGGCGTCCCAGCCGGTGACCATCGAGGTCAGCTGGGCGCGCAGCCGCTCCATCTGCTGCTCGTCGGCACCCGCGAGGGAGAAGACGAACTGCGCGTACGCCGACTTGAGGACGACGCGCCGGTTGATCAGGCCGCCCTGGAAGAACGGCCGGCCGAAGGCGAGCGCGCTCGACTTGGCGATGACCGTCTTGTCGAGGTCGAAGAACGCCGCGGTGCGGGGCACGGGAGTCACGGTAGCTGGATCGGCAGGGAGCGACCCGGAGTGGACCCGAGCGCTACCCGAAGGGGTCATGCCCCGTTGCGCCGGCCCACGGGCCGCTCCACAGGCCGTCGGACCGTCCACAGTCCCGGCTGGGTCCTTCCGGTCCGGGCCGGCACCGGCTGGGCTGGGCGGGTGCCGGCTCCCCGCCCCGAACCTCTGCGCCCCCTGGTGATCAGTACCGACGACGACCTGCTCGACGACCTGCTGGGCCTGCTCGCCGCGGCGGGCGCCGAACCGCAGCTCGCCCGCGGTGGTCCGGTGCTGCGGCGGGCGCACCGGGAGGCGCCGCTGGTGCTGGTCGGGGCCGACTGCGTCCAGGCGACCGCGGTCCGCGACCTGCCGCGTCGGCCGGGCGTGGTGGTGGTCGGCCGCGGGGAGCTCTCCCCGGCGGGCTGGGCCGCGGCGGTCGAGGTGGGCGCCGAGCGGGTGACGGTGCTGCCGGCCGACGAGGGCTGGCTCCTCGCCCGCGCCGCCGAGGC
>NZ_LWUA01000109.1 GCF_005222955.1 Blastococcus sp. CCUG 61487
CGGAGGTGGTCGCCGCGCTGCGCGAGCGGGTGCTGGCCGTCGCCGTGGGGCCGGTGACCGCGGCACCACTCGAGGCGGAGGGGGTGCCCACCCGGCAGCCCGAGCGCGCCCGGCTGGCAGCGCTGGCGCGCGAGGTGGTCGCCGCGCTCGGGTCGGAGCGCCCGCCAGCGGGCTGACCTCAGCGCAGGTCGAGCCGCATGAGCACCCGCGGGAAGCCGCTGATCACCGAGGTGGTGTCGGCGGTCTTCGCGAACCCGGCCTGCTCGAACACCGCACGGGTGCCCACGTAGGCCATCGTCAGGTCGACCTTGCGCCCCTCGTTGTCGACCGGATACCCCTCGACCACGGGCGCCCCGTGCGCCCGGGCGAACTCCACGGCGCCGGCCACCAGGGCGTGGACGATGCCCTGGCCGCGGTGTCCCGGCCGCACGCGGAGGCACCACAGCGACCAGACGTCGACGTCGTCGACCTGCGGGATCTTCCGGTTGCGGGCGAAGCTCGTGTCGGCGCGCGGGTGGATCCCCGCCCAGCCGACGACCTCGTCGCCGTCGTAGGCGAGCACCCCGGGCGGCGGGTCCTCGGCGACCAGTGCGCGGACCCGCTCGCCCCGCGCCGGACCCCGCAGCGCCAGGTTCTCCTTGGAGGAGATGCGGTAGCTGAGGCACCAGCACACGTTCGCGTCCGGCCGCTTGGGACCGACCATCGTGGCCACGTCGTCGAAGCTGGTCGCCGGTCGCACCTCGATCGCCATGCGCGCATCGTGGCAGCGACCACCGACAGCGGTCAGCCCCGATCGACCCCGGTGGCGCGGTACAGGTCGCGGAGCAGGGCGATCTCGGCGCCGTGGTGGGCGAGCTCGTCGAAGGCGTGCACGACGAGGTCGGCCCAGGTGCCCTCGGCATAGGGACCCCACGCGGGGCCGAGCTGCTGACGGATGCCGTCCTCGCCCTTCGCCACCGCCGCGTCCCTGAACGCCGCGGCCGCGCGCCGCAGATCCCGCAGCGCCGTGGCCGCGTCACCGTGCCACTGCCGGTCGGTCACCTCGAGCGGGCGGCCCGGCCAGTCCGCCAGGTAGTCGGCGAAGCAGTCGGAGGCCAGGTGCCAGGTGCGCCAGGCGATGGTGGTGACCGGTGCCGGCTCGGGATCCGGGATCACCCGGTCGACCGTCCACCCGTCCGCACCGGCCTGCCGCACCGTCCAGGCGTCCGGCGCCGGCTCCCACAGGTACTCGTCGTCGGTGAGCCCGGCCAGCCGCCGGTCCAGCCGCTCCCAGCCGTCGTCCCAGCCGCGCAGCAGGATCGGGAGCAGCGGGGTGTCGGTCATGGCCGGGACGCTAGCCACGGCGTACGACGATTCGCCGCCGTCGCTGCCTCCCTGTGGTGAGACGAGGCCGGATCGGCGTGCCACCTCACCGGGTCACCGGGGATGATCACGAGCGTGACCGCCTCCGAGGACACCGCCGAGCTCCCCGGCCGGACGCTCATCGAGCTGGGCGCGCCGGTGGCGGGGACGATGAGCCGCGCGGCCGCCGCCGTCGTGTTCGAGCCGTCGGCCGCCGCGGTGCGGATCGCCGCTCCGTTCGCGGCCTGCCTGCGGACCGTCGCGACGGAGGCCGCCGCCGCCCCGGTCGACAGGGAACGCGTCCGTGCCGGCGCGGCCCTGGCCTTCGCCGTCGAGTACGCGGCCACGCAGGACCGGGCCGGCCGGCCCGCGCGGTCCGACGGCTGGTTCGCCCCGCGCCCCGGGAGCCGATCGGCCGCCGACGACGTCGCCGAGGCGATGGTCGTCGCGGCCCGCCGGTCCACCGACGAA
>NZ_LWUA01000110.1 GCF_005222955.1 Blastococcus sp. CCUG 61487
TGCGCGTCCGCTCTTTGAGAACTCAACAGCGTGCCGAAAGTCAGTGCCAAGTAATTCCCCGTGTCGTGGGTCTTCGGATCTGCGGCTGGGATTCCTTTGGTTGATTGATATCGAGAGTGCTAGCTCTCGGTTCTCAGCTGGTATCGAATTCATCTACGGAGAGTTTGATCCTGGCTCAGGACGAACGCTGGCGGCGTGCTTAACACATGCAAGTCGAACGGTGAACCTGCTTCGGTGGGGGATCAGTGGCGAACGGG
>NZ_LWUA01000111.1 GCF_005222955.1 Blastococcus sp. CCUG 61487
TCGCCGTGCGCGGTGGGGGAGGACGCTCGGGGATCAGGTGAGGTGGATTCAAGGAGCGGACGCAACACCCGCGGTTTGATCACCGAACAGTAGTGGGCTGATGACCTCGTCGGGTTTGAGCCAGCCGAGGGTCTTGCGTGGCCGGTCGTTGAGCTCGGCGGCGATGGCGGCGAGGTCTTCGGCGCTGTGCACCGAGAGGTCGGTGCCTTTGGGCAGGTACTGGCGGAGCAGCCCGTTGGTGTTCTCGTTGGTGCCGCGTTGCCAGGGGCTGTGCGGGTCGCAGAAGTAGATCGGCAGGTCGGCGGCGATGCTGATCTTCTTGTGACCGCGCATCTCCAGGCCCTGGTCCCAGGCCAGGGAGCGGCGCAGCTGGGCCGGTAGGGCGGTCATGGCCTGTACCGCGGCCTGCTCGAAGCCGGGGAGGTCGTGTGGTCCGCCGGGCAGGTGGAGCAGGATCAGGAACCGGGTGGAGCGCTCGACCAGGGTGGCGACGACAGAGCGGTTGTTCTTGCCGACGACGAAGTCGCCTTCCCAGTGCCCGGGCACCGCGCGGTCATCGGCTTCGGCCGGCCGCTCGGAGATCATCGTCTTGTCCGGGATCCGCCGGTCGGGATCGGAGCGCCCGTCCACCCGGTTGCGCGGCTTGCGCAGTGTTCGGCCGGTGCGCAGCCGTTGGGCGAGGTCCTTGCGCAGCTCGCCGCGGGCCTGGACGAACAGCGACTGGTAGATCGTCTCGTGGGAGATCCGCATGGCTTCATCGTCGGGGAAGTCGACGGTCAGCCGGGCGGAGATCTCCGCCGGGGACCAGCGCTTGGTCAACCCTTTCTGAACTTCGTCGCGCAGCGACGCGTGGGCCAGTTTGCGCGGCTTGGGCCGCCGCCCCCGCTGCTCGGCCGCGACCTGGGCGGTGACCGCCCGATACGGGCGGCCCGGCGGCCGGTTGCGGCGGATCTCCCGGCTGATCGAGGACGCGCTGCGGCCCACCCCGCGGGCGATCGCTCGCACCGTCAGCCCGGCGGCCAGTCCCCGGGAGATCTCCTCCCGCTCGGCGAGGTTCAGATACCGGCCGGTCGGCTCGGCCAGGGCGATAGGTGACACCCCGCCACACTCACGGAACCACCGCCGTCCCACGGTGCTTGACACACCCGCCCGCGAGGACGAGGCCTCCGTGCTCAGCCCTTCGCGCACGCCCTGCCAGAACGCCCGCCGCAGATGCTGCAGCTCCACCGTCCTCGCCATGGCCCTGACCTCCAGTCAGTCAGGGTGTTGCGACGACCCCTTGAGCCCGGGT